>CAUUUY010000008.1:0-15207 GCA_963548305.1 uncultured Oribacterium sp. | reverse complement strand
CTCTTCCGGTTTCATAGCCGGATTTCCCAGTGGGTGAGGAATAGCGATTGCCGGAACGATACGGTTAGCACCTACTGTCATAGAGATAGGTGTAACTGTACAAATGTGTACTACAGGAATTCCTGTTGCTTCGATACCTTTTACCATTGTTGCACCGCAACGTGTACAGGTTCCTCACGTGCTGGTAAGAATGACCGCATCTACATGGTCTTTCTTAAGTTTTGCACCGATTTCCTCAGCAAACTTCTTAGCAGAAGCTACTGCAGTTCCGTTACCTACTGTAGTATAGAAGTAATCGTAAAGCTTTCCGATCTTTCCTTCCTTCTCTAAATCTCTAAGAACGTCAACAGGTAATACTCTGTCAGCATCCTGATTTGCATAGCTGGGGTCATATCCGCCGTGAGCAGTCTCATAGGTCTCTGCTGTTAAGTCATTTACGCCCTTTAAGCTGTACTCGCCGTAACGAGTAGCGTTGGAAGACTCAATATGATCCGGATTGCCCTTTGGAACAATACCGCCGGAGGTTACTAAAGCGATGGTAGCCTTAGACATATCCTTGATAGCGGGCATTGGAGCCACACGGTCGAAGGAAGGCATTGGATACTCTGTGGTAAATTCCTTACCGGAAATCTTAGCCAAAAGCATCTCTACCGCACGCTTTGATCCTCTCTTATCCTCGAAGAAGTTTACACGGATTCCCTGTGGGATATATCCCTCTTCCTTGGAGGAACCGATCTTCTCTCCTCTTGCAAGCTTCAAGCCAAGAGGTGCCATCTTCTTTACTGCATCTCTCATACCTGCAGCACTGTTCTTGGTAGAAACGATATAGATCTTGCTCTTTGCCTCATCAGCACCCGGGTTCTCAACGTACATACCTGTGATAACAGGGATATGAATCTCCTCCTGAACTGCTGCCGCAATGGTTGCGCAGGCAAATCCGTAACGGCCGGCGTTAAATGCAGGACCTGCAATGAATAAATCCGGCTTAAGCTCTGCAACCTTCTTTAAAATCTCCGGCTTTACCTTGTCGGTATTCTCTCCGAAGTAGCTATCTCCGCAAACGATGGTTCCAACGATTTCAGCCTCATCACCGAAAGCCTGCTGGAAAGCAAGTCCCGGGCCCATAGCGCCCTCATGGTACTCCATAGGATAATCTGCCTTATCCTCTCCACCGACCTGAGCGAAGAACTGGTTAATATATTGAACAACCTTTAATTTTCCCATTTTCTTCTCCTTATCTTGCACTCAGCTTGTTAAAGCCAACCTCAGAGGTAGCACCGGTAATAACCTGAATTTCTACTTCCAAGGAACCGTCAGCCTTCACTGTAGTATCACTAGCTCCCGCAATCTTGGTCATGTAATCCAGAGTTCCGATTACCTTATCCAACTTTGGAAGGGTGATAAGCTGGTTAGCATTTCCACCAGTAACTAAAGCATTGGCTGCCACATCCGCATCTGCCAAGGACTGAGACTTTCCGTCTCTTCCTGCGTACTCATCCGTGATGATTACAGTCTTGATTCCCTCAGCCTCAATCTTCTTACAGTTCATGATTAAGTCTGTATCCGGGTTTCCGAATCCTTCCTCAGTGATGATTACCGCATCCAAGTGAAGCATCTTGCAGAGCTTAGCGGTCTGGTTGGAGGAACGCTCTTTATCAGCAAGGTAAACGTTCTCGTTGGTAATGATATGAGCCACAAAGTTAATGGTCTTACCGTGCTCTTCGAAAAGATCCTCTACAACAGGGTTGTTCTCGTGAACATAGCTTGGGTTCTTATCACAAGCGGATACGCAGTTTCCGGAAATGATAGCGCCGTCCATAGACTCTGTCGGATACAGAATGGTGGGAAGAATCTTCTTCGCATCTACGCCGTAAACATAGGTGTCATGAAGCAATCCCTGGGACTGAAGCATCTGAACATATCCAACTCTTGGAAGATCCGGGAATGCCTTAGCGCCTTCCATCAGATCCAAAGTCTCATATACCTTAGTCTCATCAGGAGTAAGCTCTTTAGCCTTCTCTGCAATAAATGCAGCGGTCTTCAAGCCTGCCAAACGAACAGCCTGCTCGTAGTCATGGGACTCTGTTCCCTCTACCGGCTTGCATACACAGGTGAGGTTTACAGTCTTGGAGAATGGAGTATACTCTGCTCCAAGTCCGCACATATCGATAACACCCTCTTGGAAGCCAACGATAGGTCCTGCAGTAATTACTGCCATTCCCTTTAAGCAATAGGTCTTTCCGGATCCTACGGTATCTACAGGAGCAACCACTCCGGGGAATACGCCGCCCTTTCCTTCTACCTTTACTCTTGGCTCAATCACATCCTTAACCGGTGTGATACGAACGGATTCACCAGGTCTTGCCACATCAAATTCCACTTCTTTAATCTTCTCTTCTGACAGAAAAACTTCGCTCAGTTCTTTCTTGGATACATAGAGAACGTGGTCTTTGATTTCTGTTTTCTCGGCAAACTGGATGTCATTAATGAAAATCTTACCTAATTCCAGCTTCACTTTCATTTCCTCCTTTTAAGTATGATTCATAACCAGCGCCACGCACAATGCCTACCTGCTCCTTTATGTCCTTAATGTAACACTAGGGACTCTAGCCCGCTGTCCAGCAGGGTCCAGTCCAAGGTCTGGAAATCCTTCTGTACCTTTTCCTCGTGAATTCGTTCATTTTCTTCGAACTTCTCACAGGTATTCAAGGCATACTCGATCAAATCCAGGGACTTCATGTCAAATCCTTCCTCCGGTGTCTTGTCCAGAAGTACGGATTCGTAGGGAGTTTCATTGGGTTTAATGGAGCCATCCAAAGGATGGGTCAGAATCTTTCCTCCCATATGTACCATATCCCGTACCGCCTTAAGGGTATCCATGAAGGAAATCTCCTTGTAGTCAATCTCTATCTTCACGCTTGGATATTTCTTCGGTACATTTTCCTTCACCAAAGGGTTATTGGTAACAATCACTAAGGTTCTCATTACACTTCTCCTTTCTAAGAACACAAAACAGGGGAACGAGAAATTTCTCGCATCCCCTGTTTCATTAGATTCAGAGTCCCCAACATATTCATCCTTTTACCTGAAAGATTCATCGTTTTTCAACAACTTGCCTCTTCGGTGGCTTCCGCTCTCTCTGAACATGCCTTATTTATGGTGCTTGTCAGCATTTTAACAACGCCTGTAGAGTTTTTCAACAAAATTGGCTTATATATTGTTTTATTCTATAAGTATTTTCTACAAAATAATTTTTATCTTAGCTAAAAATTCTTTATTTCAATGAATCCGTATTTCAAAAAATTGATTCAGTAGATTTTTACAAAGTATCAATAAAAATTGTCTTCTTATCCATAGCAAGTTTCTATAAGTCCAAAGCTTTATGGAATTGTCCAATTTCACAAAAGTCTGCCTCCAAGGTATAATCAAATCACCCTGGACGAAAGTCTGAAATAGCCATAACAAATACAAAGAAAAAAGTGCTGCCGGACAGCACTTTTTTCTTTACTACTATTTAAGGAATAGAATTAGAAAAAAGGATTATTCATCCTATATTTCTTTTATTTTTTCACATGCTCTTTCACTACACGGAATAGAGCAAGTAGAGCCAGGACATTCGGAATAACCATCAGACCGTTAAAGAAGTCCGCCATATCCCAAACCAATTCCACTTTTAATGTAGTTCCTACGATAATGCAAGCTACAACAATCAGGGAATAAAGAGTTACCGCCTTCTTTCCGAAGAGGTACTGTACATTTACCGCTCCGAAGAAATGCCATCCCAAAACAGTGGAGAAAGCAAAGAAGAACAAACAAATGGCTACAAAGAAATGTCCAAAATTACCGAAGCCCGCTACAAAGGCTCTCTGGGTTAAAGCAATACCGGTATACAGAGGCTTCTGGGTTGCAGGATCCAACTGTCCATAGATACCGCTGGTTAAAATAACGAATACCGTAAAATTCAAAACAACAAAGGTATCAATAAATACGGAAACCATTGCGCAAAGTCCCTGATCATCCGGGCACTTCGCCTTTGCTCTGGCATGAGCATGAGGAGTGGATCCCATTCCTGCTTCGTTAGAGAAGAGTCCTCTTGCAACACCGAAACGAATAGCTTGGCGAATGGTGATACCAAGTGCCGCACCGGTTACTGCCTGAGGATTAAAAGCACCGATAAAGATAGATGCCAGCGCTCCCGGCAAAGCGGTGATATGCATAAGGATAAAGACTACCGCGCCCAGAATATATACGCCTGCCATAATCGGAACAATTTTCTCCAGTACGGCTGCCAGTCTCTTGGTTCCGCCAAGGAAGATGAAGGCTGCAATCGCTGCAACAAAGACACCGATAGCTATAGGAGGAATTTCAAAGTTCATAATATGGAAGACTTCCTGGAACGCTGCACCGATAGAGTTGGACTGCACCATATTTCCCATAAAGCCTAAAGCCAAGATGATGAATACCGCAAAGAGTCCGGCCAAAACCTTACCCAGTGCACCGGAAAATGCAGCCTTAATGTAATATACAGGACCTCCGGTTATATCGCCATCCTTCTCTTCTTTATACACCTGAGCCAACACAGCCTCGCCATAGATGGTTGCCATTCCAAAAAATGCGGAAACCCACATCCAGAAAATTGCACCCGGGCCGCCGCTGACAATCGCTGTTGCAGCACCTGCCAGATTACCGGTTCCTACCTGGGCCGCAATCGCAGTCGCAATGGCCTGGAAGGGTGACATCTCTCCTTTTTCATGCTTCTCACCCTTTAAGGAAAAGTGTCCGAAAACCAACTTAAATCCTTCTCCAAGGCGTCTTAGCTGAATAAAACGCAGGCGAATCGTGTAGTAGATTCCGGTTCCACACAGCAGGAAGATCAGCAGAAAGCTCCAAAGGAACGTATTTCCTTTTCCAATAAAATCCTGTAAAACACTCATGGCTTTTCTCCTTTTCATTAAAGAAAAATGTTTGATTGTGAATATTTTATCCAGAATTTTTCTCTATAGCAATTTTTTCCGACTTTATATAGTAAATTTCTATATGCTTAGTCCTATTTGCTGAATTTTTCCTGCTATTTTGTACAGTTTTTAAAGTTTTCCAAAATTTTAAACAACTATCTCCCATGCAGTTTAACAAGAACTCAACGAGATATCGCACGCTTTGCAAGCTATACTCGTTATGAATAAAAAAAAGCCATAAAGAATCAAAATCGTTTGCACTAGATTATTTTGATTCTTTACAGCTCTAATTCGTCTTATTACGCCAAAAAATCTTTTTCCTTTATAAATTTCAAAAGCACTTCTCCCAGAATAATCTGCCCTTCCGGAAGAAGATGCACCCGATCCGGAAAGCGGGGAAGGGCTAAATCAAAGGGACTAAAGCATAGTATTCCTTCTTCCTTGCAAAAGGCCTTTAGGGAAGCATCCCATTTTCCGTCCAAGGTAGAAAAGGCTTCATAAGAACGGTCTCCTGGAAAGGACAGAGAGGGAGGGGCGATATACAGGATATGCTCCTTCGGGAAGGGAATCCCGTAGCGAGGACAATCCTCAAAAAATTCCGCCAACCTTTTGATGACTCTCTCTCCGTCAGGTCTTCCAAAGCTTAAGTAATCGTTGATTCCCAGAAAAATAATCATTCTATCTTCAGGTCCAAAACCCTCGCAGGCTTTCTTCAAGTCCTCCCACTCAAAGGGAAGCTCCGGAATGCATCGCCCCACCTTTGCCTCCACCAGAAGGGAATAGTCGGGAAACGCCTGTTCCAAGGTATAATAATACCGTTCTTCCAGGGGCAAACGCAGGTCCTGATGCTTCTCATTGGGAAGATAGCCGTAGCTGATAGAATCTCCGTAAATCAATAGTTTTTTCACCTTGTGCTCCCTTCTTATTTTGCAGCGGGCCCGGCCACACGCTCCGATTCTCCGGACACCTTTTTCGTGATTTTTTCCCGATCAAAATACTGAATCATGGCTTTTGCACATTTTCTACTGGTAGAAAATGCATCCTTAAGGGTGGCAATACCCAGGACTTCTTCCTTTTGGAAATACTCCAAGACCCAAGCCTTAACCTTCTCCAAATCCTGTGAAAGAATCAAAAGTTCAGGGTCCTCTCCCACCTTCACCACTCTTCCTTCCACTACGGTATTCTGCAAAATATCCTGGAAATCTTCTTCCTTGGCCTTTCCTCTATCCAGCTCTTCCACTTTTAAGAGCTGATAGCCGGCATTTTCCAGAGTCGTTAAAATAGATTTTTCTATACTTTGATAATTTGCGTCTTTAAAATCCTCTTGTGTAGAAAGATAGAGCAGATCTCCCTTACTTTGCAGCTCGGGCAGGAGAGAAAGCAGAGCATCAAAGACCTTAGCATTGCCCTTTTTCCATAGCTTTTCCCGTAATTCCGCCTTTGCCATACCGATCCGATAGGGATGGGCTTTTCGGAATTTTTCCAACTCTTCCTTGAATTTACTCTCCCAATAAAATTTATTGTCTCCATGCAGATAAACTGTTCCCTGCTGTAAACTGAGCTCCCAAAGCTTTTCGCCGGCACACAGCTCCTCCACAAGGGGAAGCAGCTCCTCATTTTCCAAAGAAAGGTCTTTTCCCGCCTCTTTTAGGCCGGCTCCAAATTTTGCTTCCAGGAAATAAGTCTCCAAAGTCTCCTCCAAGGAGCCCTCTTCCTTTCGTCTTAAGGCATCAATATCCTCTTCCCGGAAACGTTTTTTCTTCTTGGCATTGGCCTCTAAAACAGTTCCTCCGCCAATGGTTTCCACAGGGCTGTAAAACCGAAGTAGGAAGGAATCCCCTTTTGCAAAAACCATGTCCTGCTCCAAAAGAATCTGACAATATCCCTCTTCCCCTGCCTCAAGTTCCTCCTTATCCAGAAGAATAATACGACAAAGCAGCTCCGCGGTGCCGGTCAGAAAATGCAGTCTCTCTCTGTTTTTAATGGTCCTTTGTGAGGATGGGAGAATGCGCACCTTGGCATCCAAAAGCTTGGTATTTTCAAAGCTGTTTTCCCGAGCCAGTACAGCACCCTTCTTGATATCGCCCTTCTTTAATCCTGTAAGGTTCAAGGCCACTCTCTGTCCTGCCACCGCCTGCTCCGCATCCTGTTCATGAACCTGGATATTTCGGATGCGCACCGGAAGACGCTTAGGATAAATCTCCACCGCATCCCCCTTTGTCAAAGTTCCGGAAATCAGGGTACCGGTAACAATGGTTCCCAGGCCCTGCAGACTGAAGACCCTGTCAATGGGGAGTCTGGGAAGGCCGCTGGGGCTTTTTTCCGGAAGGGTTTTCACCATTTCCATGATAGCGTCCTTGCAGCTATCGATTCCCGCACCTGTTTTCGTGGACACCTCCACAATCTTAGCCTTCTCCAGCATAGTGCCCCGGAATTCCTCCCGAATATCCTCTTTCACCATGGAAATCCAGTCTTCATCCACCAAATCGCATTTGGTCAGCACCACAATGCAATTCTCAATACCAAGGAGAGATAGAATATCCAAATGCTCTCTGGTCTGGGGCATAATGCCCTCATCCGCCGCCACCACCAGGAGCACCATATCCATACCGCAAACCCCGGAAACCATCTGCTGAATAAATTTCTCATGTCCCGGTACATCAATAACACCACAGCGGGTACCGTCCTTTAAGTCAAACCAGGTAAAGCCCAGCTCAATGGTAATTCCCCGATCCTGTTCTTCCTTTAAGCGATCCGTCTCTCTTCCGGTTAAAGCACGGATAAGAGACGTTTTACCATGGTCGATATGTCCGGCGGTTCCGATAATGATATGTTTCATGAAGTCCTCCAAAGCAAGTATTTACAGGCTCCCCTTCTTTTTAGCATAAAGGATGACCTGGGCGATGATACTGATCACAAACAAAAGCAAAGAAAGCATCTGACTAACCGCAATGCCGGTTCCGAAGAACATCAGGGAGTCCGCCCGAAGCCCTTCAATAAAGAAGCGTCCAAAGCCGTATAGCATTAAGTAAAAGAGGAAAATCTGTCCGTCATAGTTCTTTCTTTTCGAGTAGTTATAAAGAAAAAGAAAAACACAGAGATTCCACATACTCTCATAGAAAAATGTGGGATGCACCTGAATATAGGATACGCCGGAAATATACTGCAAATTCGAGAGCACATCACTGTTCAGCATCCCCGGATTCACAATGCTTTCCTTAATCCGCATGGCCAGTAAGGAATTTGTATATCCCCCAAAGGCCTCCGCATTAAAGAAATTGCCCCAACGGCCGATGGCCTGCCCCAAAATCAATCCGATAGCACCGGAATCCGCCATCGGCAGAAAGTTCAGCTTTCTTTTCTTGCAAAAGCCTATACAGGTGGCAATAGCCGCCAGTACGCCGCCATAAATCGCCAATCCTCCCTGACGAATATTGGGTATCTCCAGCAAATGCTTGGAATAATATTCCCACTCGAAAATCACATAGTAGAGCCTGGCGCCGATGACTCCCAGAACAATTACAATCAAGGCAAAGTCCTGAATATCCTCCACCTTGTGGCCATGCTTGGCATAATCCCTTGATGCCACCGACATCCCCAGAAGCATTCCGATTCCGATAATGATGCCATAGAAAGCTATAGAAAAACCAAAAACTGAGATACTGTTCTGTAATTTTTCAATGCCGATTCCCAGGTGGGGAAAATATAAATCATAGTTTTCCATTCTCTGTCCTTTCCTTCTATGATAAGAGCCCTATCTTCCGACACTTTCATTCTCTAAATAGCGGTTCATAGACTTGCCGATATCTACGCTATCCCTTTCGCTTTCTTAGCCGGTAAGGATTAACCCTCCAGAAGCTTTAAGAACTCTTCCTCCGTTATAATCGGAATTCCCAGCTCCTTGGCCTTCTTATTCTTACTGCTTCCGGAAGTACTGTCATTGTTGATTAAGTAGTCCGTGTTTTGAGACACGGAAGAGCTGCTCTGTCCTCCGGCCTTTCGGATTTCCTCCTCTAAAGCCTTTCGATTGGGAAAATGATGAACAGAGCCGGTAATCACGAAATGCTTTCCGCTGATTCCGCTTTTTTCCTCTTTCTCTTCCTTTTCCAAATGCAAAATCGATAAGAGTTCTAAAACAATCCGACGATTTTCTTCCTTTTGAAAATACTCTACAATACTATCCGCCAAAACCTGCCCAATGCCCTTCACCTGAAGAATTTCTTCCTTTGTAGCATCCATCAGCTTGTAGGGATCCTGGGAAAAGGCCTCTGCCAACATTCTGCCGTTGCTAACGCCGATTCCCTCTATTCCCAGACCATAAAGAAGCCTGCCCAGATTGGAGGTCTTAGCCTTCTCAACATTTTCCTGAATTTTCTCAAAGGACTTTAGACCAAAGCCCTCCATGCCGATGATTTCTTCCCTATGCTTTTCCAAGGAGAAAAGATCAGGGAATTCTTGAATAAAGCCTCTGCCCAGCCATTTTTCCAAGGTCATCTCGGAAAGCCCCTCGATATTTAAAGCATCTCGACTGGTAAAAAGAGCAAACTGCTTAATCCGCTTTGCCGGGCAATGGGGATTTGTGCAGTAGAGCATCTTGGTTTCCCGATCCTGCACAATTTTGGTTTCACCCTGACAGGCAGGACAGTGCTTGGGAATCTCCAAATTCCCGGACTTGGTTTTGTTTTCCCCGATCTGGGGGATAATCATATTTGCCTTATAAACCGTGATTTCATCTCCGATACCAAGGGCCAAGTCCTCGCAATAAGTGATATTGTGCAGGCTGGCTCTGCTGACCAGGGTGCCCTCCAGCTCCACCGGCGTAAAGATAGCCACAGGGTTAATCAAGCCTGTTCTGCTGGGAGACCATTCCACGGAAAGAAGCTTTGTGCTTTCCTCCTCGTCCTGCCATTTAAAGGCAATGGCATTCCGGGGGAATTTGGCGGTTCTTCCCAAACTTTCTCCATAGGCGATATCGTTATATAAAAGCACCAACCCATCGGAGGGGAAGTCATTTTTCGGCATCAGCTTGGAAAACTCCGCCACCGCCTCTTGGATACTTTCAGCGTTAACCATTTTTCTATGTACCACGGAAAAGCCCTGCTTTTCCAGAAAACGGAACTCTTCCTCATGTTGGTTATGAAAATCCGGAGCTTTTCCCGCTTCCTCCGCAAGCACCAGGCTAAACAAAGAAATCTGCACCCTTCTTTCCTTCGTCACCTTCGGATCCAGCTGACGAACGGAACCGGAGCAAAGATTTCTGGGGTTTTTGTATTTGGCTCCCTCCTCCGGAAGCTCTTCATTAATTCTTTCAAAATCGGAATAGGAAATAAAGGCCTCTCCTCGCACCACAAGACGTCCCTTAAAAGGAATCTGTAATGGCAAATTTTGGAAGGTCTTGGCGTTTTCCGTAACAAGCTCTCCTACGATACCGTTTCCTCTGGTTACCGCCTTTACAAGCTTTCCCTCTTGATAATGCAAAACGATGGTTAATCCATCCAATTTCCAGGAAAGAATTCCCTCCTGCCCCTGTAAAAAGCTTTGCAAATCCTCTACTGACTTGGTTTTATCCAAAGAAAGCATAGGCGTTTCATGGGTTTCCTTGGGGAGAGCGGTAGCCACCGCATAGCCTACATTTTGGCTGGGACTTCCGGAAAGTACCACGCCGCTCTCCTTTTCCAGACTCAGCAAGGTATCATAGGCCTTGTCGTACTCTAAGTTGGAGACAATCTCCCTTCCCTCCTGATAATAGGCCTTAGCCGCCTCATTCAAAAAGGAAATCAACTCCTTCATTCGGGCAATACTATCCTGCTGATCAGCTTCTTGCAATCCGCTATTTTCTTCTATTTTGCTATTCTCTTGACTCCCCATACTTATCCTCTTACTTCCTAAGCTATCATTCTTGCGCTTCGGGCTATCCCTCAAAAAAGCTCTAAGTCTTCTCTTTTTATCTCGAAATATTCTCCGGGTTTCATTTTTCCCAGTTCTATATTCATCACCCGAATCCGCTTTAAGCGAGTCACTTCATAGCCAAGGGCTTCGCACATTCTACGAATCTGGCGATTTAAGCCTTCCGTTAAGACAATGTGGAACTGCTTCCGCTGAATCTCCTTGGGTAGCTTCGGATCTTGCCAAAGCACTGCCCGTCTGGTGGTTCTTTCCAGTTCCGGAAGGTAAACCCCGGAGGACATTTCCTGTAAAAATTCCTTAGTAATCGGCTTATCCACAGAAACAATATATTCTTTTTCCTTATAGCCGCTGGCTTTATTGATTTGATTAACCAGATCTCCCTGATTGGTCAAAAGCAACAAGCCTTCAGAGTCCTTATCCAGGCGACCGATCGGATAGATTCTTTCCTTATAACCGATGGCCTCAATGACATTTTTCCCTCTGTCTTTCTCTCCTGTGGTACAGATAATGCCTCTTGGCTTATAGTATTTCAAGAGTACCGGCTTGGGCTTTTCCTTCTTATGCCCCTTGCCGGAAATAAGCTTCCCGTCTAAAAGAATCTCCTCTTTTCCCATGATTTCCATGCCAAGGCTTGCCTTCTCTCCGTTTACCAAAAGCTTGCCTTCGGAAATATAACGGTCCGCCTCTCTTCTGGAACAAATTCCCATGGCACTGAGCCACTTATTGATACGCATTCTTCCCCCTTATTCCTAATGAATAAACATGGCATCCCCAAAACTGAAGAAACGGTACTTTTCCTTAACCGCCTCTTCATAGGCATGCAAGATTTTCTCCCTGCTGGACAATGCGGAAACCAGCATAAGAAGGGTGGATTCCGGTAAATGGAAGTTGGTAATCAAGGCATCCATCACCTTAAATTCAAACCCCGGATAGATGAAAATGTCTGTCCAGCCGGACTTGGCTTCTATTTTTCCGCTTTCTCTTGCGGCAGACTCCAGGGCTCTACAAGAGGTGGTTCCGGTGCAAATCACCCTTCCTCCTCTTTTCTTGCAGGCTTCTATCTTCTCCGCAACCTCTTGGGAAACGGAATAATACTCGGAATGCATGTGATGCTTCTCCACTTCCTCCATTTTCACCGGACGGAAGGTACCAAGGCCTACATGAAGGGTGATGCGAAGAATCTCAACTCCCTTGGCCTCACACTGCTCCAGTAATTCTTTGGTCCAATGCAGTCCCGCCGTAGGAGCCGCCGCAGAGCCCTCCTCCTTGGCATAGACAGTATTGTAACGGGTTCTGTCCTCTAATTTATGGGTAATATAAGGGGGAAGAGGCATCTCTCCCAGTTGGTCCAATACCTCTTCAAAAATTCCGCTGAATTCAAAGCGAATCAGCCGGTTTCCCTCTTCTAAAATATCTACAATTTCCGCCTTCAGTCTTCCATCCCCAAAGGAAATTCTTGCGCCGGGCTTTAGCTTTTTTCCGGGCTTCACCAGACACTCCCAGTGCTCCTTATCTTTCCGATGCAACAAAAGAACTTCTACCTGAGCCCCGGTATCTTCCTTCACCCCGTATAATCTTGCCGGAATTACCTTGGTTTCATTTAGCACCAGACAATCTCCCGGATTCAAATAGTCCAGGATATCGTAAAAATGCTTATGCTGGATTTCTCCCGTTTCCTTATCTAAAAGCATAAGCCTAGAGGAGGAGCGATTCAGCAGGGGATCCTGCGCAATCAATTCCTCCGGTAAATCATAATAAAAGTCCTTGGTATTCATGGAATTCCCTTCTGTAACTCTATCTTCTATCCGTTACCGGATGATAATGCTTTAGCTGTACTATTTCTTTGGATAAAGACTATATCTGCAAGATCGTCTATCCGTTACCGGCAGTCGTACTTTCTGTAGCTCCTTCTGAGGCTGTCGTGGCTATTGTTTCCGTACCCACATCTGCTAAAGTTTCTCCGCCGGCATTTTCTACCGATGCGGGGTTTTCGGAAGCTGAAGAACTTGCCTCTCCGCCGGGAGACTGGGAAACACTGTCATCGGATTCTGTAGCCGCAGCGGGACCATCATCATTTACCTCTAAAAGAGACACTTCAGAATCAATGGAGGCCTGATCCTGGGTATAGATTCTTCCGGTCTGAAAGGCATCATAAAGAACAGCCAGTCGAGAATCCGAAGACAGAGCCTCTAAAAGCTGAGAATCCACCGCATTGATTAAATCCTGCACATTGGCATGGGTGGCAATATAGGCATGAACAAATTTTGTTTGCTCCGGAGTTTTATTTTCCACCAACTCAAAGGAATTCTGCTCATTTACCCGCATATAGCAGTACATCAAAGCCGGTGCCGGAGTTTTCGCCCTTCGGAAATGTACCTGATACTGCAAGAAAATAAGCTTTTCATTCTTTCCTATACCCGGAACCGCGTAGGTTTTTATATTGTCATAGGATTCAATGTATCCGGCTTGGGTTTTCAGCTGCTTTTGTAATCTTTCTCTTTGTTCCTTACTTTGGTTTTCCACACCGCTAAGACGATAGAGCGTATCTACATCCGCAGCAAGCTTTGCTTGAAAATACTCCTGGAAAAATTTCACCAGCACATCATCATTGTATTCCGCTAAAGTCTGATCTGTATCCTCTTTCACATCTGAAGAACTGACAATGGTAGAAGTGCTGACCTTCGGCTTTGCTTTCTCCTGAAAGGGTGGTGCACCGAAGCCCAAAGCTTCCAATATTTTAATCAGCACAATCAAAACCAAGACAAGTATCGGTATCAGAAAAAAGGATTGCTCATGGAAATCCCTTCTCTTTTTCTGAATCTTATGCAGTTTTCTCTGTCGTTGATTTCTTTTCTTTAAAATAATCTTTTCTCGACTTTTTTTCGACAACATTTTCTTTACATCATCTAAAGTATCAAGATTTTTTCCCATATTTTTTGTCCTATCTTTGTTCAGTTTAACTTTTCTATCATAACGCACTTTAGGTAAAAAATACAGCAAAAAAGCGTGTTCCTTACGAAACACGCTTTTCTTAAAGATTCGTTTAGGGATTCTTTCTAATTACTCAAGAATCTTAACAACTCTTCCGGATCCTACAGTTCTTCCACCCTCACGGATAGCGAAACGAAGTCCCTCTTCCATAGCGATTGGGTGAATAAGATCTACTTCCATCTCAGTGTTATCACCGGGCATAACCATCTCTACGCCGTCTGGCAGCATGCAGATACCGGTTACGTCAGTTGTTCTGAAATAGAACTGAGGACGGTAGTTGGTGAAGAAAGGAGTATGACGTCCACCTTCATCCTTTGTTAATACGTAAACCTGAGCGGTAAACTTCTTATGGCACTTTACAGAACCCGGCTTACAAATAACCTGTCCTCTTTCGATCTGGTCACGGTTGATACCACGAAGAAGAAGACCAACGTTATCTCCTGCCATAGCCTCATCAAGCTGCTTACGGAACATCTCGATACCTGTGATAACGGACTTCTGAGTCTCCTCGTTGATTCCAACGATTTCAACTTCATCAGATACGTGAAGAACTCCACGCTCTACTCTACCGGTAGCAACAGTTCCACGTCCTGTGATGGTGAAGATATCCTCAACAGGCATAAGGAAAGGCTTATCAGTCTCACGAGCTGGCTCTGGGATATAGCTGTCTACAGCATCCATAAGTTCCATGATCTTATCGCCCCACTCGGACTTAGGATCCTCAAGAGCCTTTAATGCGGAACCCTTGATTACAGGGATGTCATCTCCAGGGAACTCATACTCGGAAAGAAGCTCTCTAACTTCCATCTCTACAAGCTCAAGAAGCTCTGGATCGTCAACCATGTCACACTTGTTCAGGAATACAACGATAGCAGGAACACCTACCTGACGTGCAAGAAGGATGTGCTCTCTTGTCTGCGCCATAACACCGTCGGTAGCAGCTACTACGAGGATAGCTCCATCCATCTGAGCAGCACCGGTGATCATGTTCTTAACATAGTCGGCGTGTCCCGGGCAGTCAACGTGAGCATAGTGTCTCTTCTCTGTCTCGTACTCAACGTGAGAGGTGTTGATGGTGATTCCTCTTTCTCTCTCTTCCGGAGCCTTATCGATGTTAGCGAAGTCTGTTGCTGTGTTACCAGCTACACGGTCTGCTAAAACCTTGGTAATAGCAGCTGTAAGAGTTGTCTTACCGTGGTCTACGTGTCCGATAGTTCCGATGTTACAGTGTGGTTTGGTTCGCTCAAAATGCGCCTTTGCCATTTCAATACCCTCCTAATAAATGTAATACAACGAAAATCATGCCAAGCACCAACGCATGCATAGCATGCGAATTGCAGTACATCCCAAGTTC
>CAUUUY010000007.1:0-15214 GCA_963548305.1 uncultured Oribacterium sp. | reverse complement strand
CGATGTTGCATAAATCCTCCAATCTCTGAAATAGGGTTTTCTTGTCGTTTTTCCATTTTTGAACCTGACAGAAAAATTATCTCTTATTTTCAGGGGGAATTCAAGGATTTTTATGAATTATCCTCTAACCTATGAAATCGGGTAAGCTTATCATCATATCAATAATGTTAGAAACTATATTAAATCATATTTTTTCATCTCTTCTAAACATTTGGCACACAGTTTCCCAATAATCTTATTAGAATACTGTGATAAGGGAGCTATTCTCCCTTGATAATAAGATGTATGCCACATTCGCAAAATAGGTACAATCTTACCATTAATATCAAAATATCTATTTTTACCTTTACTTTTTGCGCCTAAATACTTCTTATGCAATTGTTTATCGTAGGTTTTTACCCCAAGCCAAACAACCACATCCGGATTTATAATCTCAATTTCTTTTTTAATAAATTCCTTGTAGTATCGACAGTACTCTTCGATATGTTTTGCACTCTTTACATCAGGTCCTCCTCCCCTTTTATTGATATCCATTACCGCATAATGTATGGCAGCATCAGAATCTGACATTTCATTGATAGAAATTCCTGCAACAATCTTATAGATAGCCGAGGTTCGTTCCCTCATTTTTCCCTTCCAATCATCAACTCCACATTCATAGTATCGAATATAGTCCTTAATATTACTTGGGTTTGCATTAACGCTTGCAGAATAATTATCATCATTCGCTTCATTGGATATAAATAAAATTTTTCGTTTTTCCTTTGAAAAGACCTTCTCATCAATTATTCCATCTTCACGAAAATGTTTTTTTGTAATATTTTGGCCACTTTTAGTTAATTTCCAAATATCATCCGGTTCTTGCTCTTGCGCAAGTTTCCACTCTTTAAATAAGCATTTAAGTTGTTCTGCAAGATTCACTAAAAACTATCCTCCATAATCTAGAATTTATTTTAACCTAATTGAACTTTTGTAAAGCGAATGATAATCAAAAATCATATTGTTATATCTTTCATTTCAGCTTCTCTCCAATAAGACAAAAATGAATGTCAATTTCGAGATCAATAGGATGAATAAGTGCTGTTTATCAAAATACAAACTCGACTCCATAAGGAATTCCTAATCATGAATACTATTAATAAAAAGTGTGGAACAATTCTTTAATTTTTTGATTTCTACAGACTTTAAAATACAGAAAAGATTCTGTTTATAAGCGGAATCTTTTCTGTATGCCACCGTAGTCCTTCCTTAAAAAATAACTCTTTGATTAATCTAAAAATACTGATTTAAACTATCTAAACAATTTTTAGACTATTATTTAATTTCAATTACTGCGTCTTAACAAGATGTTAATGAATTGACTAATCAAATTTATCTGCCACTATGGAGCCACTAACAATTACCCCCTCTTGGGGATTAACAACATCAAGCATAGCTCGTCTTTCAAACCATTTGTATCTATACGCAAAGCATGTCACTAATATACCAATTATGATAATAGCATTAAATATCAACGCCATTATATTATTCTTAAAATGTTTGAATGCATTTGAAGACGTGCATTCCTCTTTTTTATTGATTTTAATTATAAAATCTATTAAAAGAAAAAGGATGTTGAAAGAAATAAGCCCAAGAATAAGTGTTACAGTAATCAGTCTATAAATAGACGGTTTATGAACATTTTCTAGCACTGAACTAGAAAATGTAATAGTTCCAGTAAAGGCAAGAATAATTGATGCAAAAATACCGAGTATAGTTGTATACTCTGTTTGTACAGTCTCCGCTCGTCTCTTTGAATCATCAAGAGAGGCCTGAGCCTCTTCTAATGTTTTCTCTATTTTTTTATTCTGCTTAAGAAGATCTTCGGTTTTTTTCTCTATTTTTTTATTCTGCTTAAGAAGATCTTCGGTTTTTTTCTCGCTTGCTGTATAATAATAAAATCTAGCAATCTCCAAATTCATGTGATCGACTAATTTTGAAAGTGGAAGATATAAATCTTTAAATTCCTCACTTCCATCGCTGATATCTGTTTCTACAAAAGCTTGCATTTGTTTCAAGTTTTCAGTTAGTTTTTCAAGGTTATAGTCATTGTTGTCTCTTGAAATTTCCACGATTAGTGGATAAAAATGCGAATAGCTATGACGAAAATCATTTGTATACAGTTCCTTCAGACTTTTTGCAGTTTTTTTTAACTCTTCATCTGGCAAAAAAGCTAAAGCCATTGTATAAATTATATCCTCAAGCTTCTTTTGATTTTTCCGTGACTCATCAATACGCACTTTTATGCACACTCCTTAAGCTTAATTAATTCAAATGGAATTTCTTCTCTATCCCCATCTCCCTTTTTATAAACTATGTCCCAGGGCTTTCCTTGTTCATGTGAGCTCTCAACCAAAGAAGCTGCCGTACGCGGAATGAGCTTATCTATAATTCTATCAATAATCTCCTTGTCGTTATCCTCTATTGCAATGGAAAAATCCTTCTCTATTGAATTTCCTGCGTAAGAACAGAACTCATAATACACCTCTGGAACAACTGGGCCTAACTGCCATGCGCAAATTCGATCTTTAAACAATTCTGTTTTTTTCGCTTTATAGTAATCAATCCAAATATAATAAAGCATTTTTTGTAATTTCAAATTACTAACAGGATTATTCTTTTCTGTACAATAAGTCACTATATACTTAGCAATTTCTATTGCTTTATAATTCATAGTTACTCCTTTCCATTAATTGCTCAATAAGACTTATAGTGTTTATTAAATTATACACTTTTTTCCTTGCAAAAAGCAACATTTACTAATTAAATAGCCGAATTAATCCATTAAAAACCCCCTCGAATTCGAGGGGGTAATCTTGTTTGATAAAGATTTTAAGTTATAAAGCATTATAAATTTTACGACAATTTTTTATCTTCTATCCCTTTATCCCTGAACTAGCCATTGCCGTCTGCACCTGCTCCTCTAAAACCGCATAGAGCAAGATTCCCGGTAATACCACCACGGTCAAAGCCGCAAAAAGTCTGGGGTAATTATAGGAGAAGGACTCTGTGAAGAACTGTAAGGCCAATGGCAGGGTTCTGGCTTTATCCGAACTAATCAACAATGAGGCATAGAAATACTCATTCCAGTTTCCCAAAAACAAAAGAATTCCAGCTGTGGTCAAACCGCCCTTCGCCAAGGGAAGGTTGATTTTCCAAAAGACGGTGAAGAAATCCGCTCCTTCCAGAATCGCCGCTTCGTCCAAAGACTTGGGAATAGCAAGGAAGGCAGGCCTTAATACAAAGATGCTCATGGCCAGTCCCATGGAAATATACACCAGGCTGAGTCCCGGCAAAGAATCATAGAGGTTTAGATGAATCAACAGGGAAAATATCGGCTGAGCCTTAGACTGTGCCGGCACCAGTAAGGTGATGGAATACAGGATAAAAAGAAGATTTTTCCCGGGGAAGTTATACTTGGCAAAAACATAGGCTCCCATGGCATAAATCAACAAAGCCAGTAGGGTTGCGGAAAGGGAAACCAAGGTGGAATTCAAAAAATACTGTACAAAATTATACTTGGAAAAAATATAGCTGTAGGGCTCTAAAGAGAAGCCTGTAGGCAGGGAAAAGGGATCCGATAAAATCGCCGCATTGGTTTTAAAGGAAGATAAAATCACCCATACAATCGGGAAGAGAGAAATCAAAATGGTAAAGCACAAAAGCATTCCAACGAGAAGGGAGGATAAGAATCCCTTCTTTTTCTTTACATTGATATTTTCTTTATTTTGCAAAAATGCTTTCATTTTGATAAACCCCTTCGTTGCCATACAAACAGCTTCTACTGATCTTCTGTTTCACTGCTACTAAGCGCCCCTATCTGTCATACCCATAAACGACTTATTTCAAAACTCATTTAGCTGCTTCGCTTTGATACTTTAGATTGAGTTCCTCTACTTTTAATCATAAATCCCTTCATTTAAACGAAATCCTTTATGCACCAAAAGCAGTACCAAAATTCCTGCCAGGAACATCATCACACCGCTGGCATTGGCCAAGCCATATTTTAAGTCCAAAATGTTCTTCATCAAAATGAGGGGGAGGTTCATGGTGTCGTTTCCCGGCCCTCCGGAAGTGGTTAGGGCGATTTGCTCATACATGGCAATTCTGGCCGTAATGGAGGCAATGATAGAGGTTCCGATGGAAATACGACACATGGGAAGCTCGATATGCCAAAGAATCTGAAGGGTATTGGCGCCGTCCACCTTCGCCGCGGAAAATACCTCCTCCGGAATGGAATACAGGTCATTCATCACAAGAAGGGTTACAATCACCGCATAAAAAAGCCAGGTGAGCGTCACCGCCCAAAAGGCATAAGGAGATTCAAAGAACCATTGGTGATGAAAATCCTTGTTAAAGAGGCGAATCAGACCGTTCATAAAGCCCATTTCATCATTGAAAATGAAACGATAAATCAAAGCCCAAGCTGCTGCGGAAATCACATTCGGCACCATAAAAACCGCTCTGGTGAATTTCCAGCCTCTAGGTTTTTGAAACAAAATAAAAGCAAGAATCGTTCCAAAGCCCACATGAAGAATGGTGGCAATAAGAGACCACAAAAAAAGATTCTTCATAGAAAGCTGAAAGGATTCCTGCCCAAAAAGCTGTATGTAATTTTGCAATCCCACAAAACGGGGACGGTTAAAGCCGTCATACTTCGTAAAGGAAGTCAGAAAAATACTGAGAATCGGCTGTAAATAAAAGAAGAGAAAAACCAAAAAGGAGGGGAGCAAAAACAGGGCAATCCACTTATAATTCCGTCTTTCCAAGCTTGATGCTTTCATCCTATTTTACTCCCCTTTACTCTTTCTATTGCTTAATCAGTTTGGCTTAGTCTGTTTTGCTTAATCTGTTTTACTAAATTTCTATTGGCTAATATTCTATGACTGTTTTTTCTATTAGCCTAATACCACTCTCCGGCTGTTCGACTTCGTACTTTAGCATGGCAATACTTTAACCTTTTACTGAATAAGTATTACTGCTTTGCCTCTTCCGCCTTCTTTGTAAGTTCCTTACAGAACTCTTCCGGGCTCAAGCTTCCGTCAATCAGCTTTGGTAAAAGCTTTCCGAATTCCTGATCCCCGATAGAAGCCGGGAATACATCCCCTAAGATAGGTACATATTTTGTATCATCATTTACGCTCTGATTGTACTCGTATAACAAGGGGTTTTCCTTAAGCTTATTCAGGAAATCCTCGCTATACTTCAGCTTTGGTGCGGTTCCGCCCTCTGCCAAAAGATAGGCTTCCAGCTCTTCCTGACTGCCACGGAAGGCAAGGAAGGCCTTTGCCACTTCCTTCTCGTCATCGCTTGCAGTAGCAGGAATCCAGAAATCTCCGTATCCTGCAGGATTTGCTAATGCAATATTTCCGGGATAAATGCCGGCATGCACGGAGGAGCCCTTGAAACCATTACTCCACTTGTCCTTGGATTCCTCGTTAAACTCGGAAACCATCCAGGAACCGTTAGGTATCACGGCAGCCTTATTGCTCATAAAAGCATTGGCTGCATCAGCATAAGCTGCGCCTAAAGTATTTGCGGAAGCATTCTTCTGTAAAAGAGTCTGTAGCTTCTCCACGCCCTTTACAAATGGCTCTTCCGTATAGTCCCAAAGCTTATCCTTGACACTATCCTGTAAAAGCTTTGCTCCCCCCTCTTCATTTCCCACAAGGGCGGAGAGCATCAAAGCGGAAGTCCAAGCATTTTCAGAGGTCATGAAGGCAATTTTGTTGTCCCCTAAAGAAGAAACAAATTCCTCATAGCTAAGCTCTCCGAGAGCTTTCTCCGGCTTATACAAATCTTCGTTGTAGAACATTCCGATAGGACGAATCACCAGCATGGGGGAAACCACCAGTTTCCCGTTATAAGTGCAGTATTCCTTGGACTCCGGAAGCCAAAGTTCGGAAAGCTCCGGTGTTTCCTTCGCAAAATCGGTCAAATCGTAAGCAAGGTCATTATCCAAAATCACCTGCTTAAACCACTGGGCATCAATGCCGCCGGAGCCGGGGCTATGCACCAAAGCAGGAAGCTTCTTCTGGGTAGCCAGTTGCTTAATCTTCTCCGCATAGGAGTCCTGTACCACTTCTTCTACAGTGATTTTATACTTTCCTTCATACTTCTTATTAAAACGTTCTACCTGAGGAAGAAAGAACTTTGCGCCAACATTCTCTCCGGCCAGGAAGGTAGGGAGCTTCATCTCCTTAACTCCCTCAGAGGCTTCCGCCTTTTCTCCGCCTGCCTCCTCAGCCTTTGTCTCTCCTGCCGCAGCACTGCCCTTCTCGCTTTCCGCCTTGGATGCATTGTTCGCACAGCCCGGCAGGGAAAGTCCCAGGACTAAAGCCAAAGCAAGGGATAAGATTTTTCTTTTCTTCATACTATTCCTCCAATTTCAACAAGTTTTTAGCGACTTTGCACACAATCCAATCGCCGTTTTATGCTTTTATCTAGCATTATACCCAATAAATGGAGGGTGTCAAGAATTTATAGCATCTTCCTTGGCATAGGATGTAGAATCAATATCTTTCAAAAAAGGGCATAGAAAAAACGGAGCTTTTACTTTCCAAGCTCCGTTGTTCTCTTATAAGCCGCTTCTACCGCATCCATAATGATGCCGTGAAGTCCGGCCTTCTGCCAGGTATGAAGTCCGGCGATGCCGATTCCTCCCGGGGTGTTCATTTCGTCTGTAATTTGATAGAAGTGTCTATCGGTGTTTTCCAAAACCTTCCCTGTGGCGATGAGATTTTCAATAACAATCTTTCGAACGTCATCACGATTCAGTCCGGTTTTCACTCCTGCATCCACCAAAGCTCCTGCATAGAGTATCAACCATTCCGGACCGGCGCAGCTGCTGGCTGTAAAGGCATCAAACTGACTTTCCGGAATCTCAAGAGTCTTTCCGATGGACTCTGTAATGCCTCTGACTTCTTTCTTTTTTGTATCATCAAAAGATGGATCAAAGGTAAGAGCGCTGTATCCGCGTTGAGATTCAATCATGGTGTTGGGCATGATTCTGGCAATGGAAACATTTTCTCCCAACCAGGCATGAAGCTTTTCGATTTGGCTTCCTGCCAGGATGGAAACGATGGTTTTCTGTCTTTTTAAGTAAGGCGCCAGTTCCTTTCCAGCCTTTTCTCCATCCTGGGGTTTTACCGCGAAGACGATAAGATCCGTTTTTCCGGCCAGCTCTTCATTGCTCTCCACAATGCTCAGCCCAAACTGTTTCTGAAGCCAAGCCGCTCTGTCCTTATTGATTTCCCGAACAAAGATATTCTTCGGCTCATAGCTTTTTCTGTCGATTAAACCGCCGATAATCCCGGTCGCCATGTTACCGCCGCCTAAAAATCCGATTGTTTTTGCCATTTGAAACTCCTTTCCGGTTTCTCTCTTAACGCTTCTAAGCTTAGTGAATTTCATAACGCTTAGTTTTTTAAGCTCAGTCACTTGCATTTCGCTTTCATTCTTTCAACTTACTCTCATGCATTAAGCTTAGTCACATACGTTAAAATTAACATTGCGATACTTTACTATAGCATCTGTCATTTCTTCCCCATAGTCTTTTTGAAAATCTTCCAAAACCTTCTCGGAGACCTTCACGCCTTCCCTTAAAAAAATCGCTTCCGTCACTTCTTTAAAAGCATAAAAAATGTGAGCACAGTGATATGCAAAAGATCGCAGACTCTCCGGATTTTTTCCGCGTTTTGCCCCTTCCCCAATGTTTCCGCTGCGAAGGTGATGAATGCAGTACTCTCCCTCATGTAGAGTTTTTTCCACTTCATAGCCTAAAAACGGGTTAAAGCCTCTGGAAATGGAGGCGTCCAAATCTTTACAATAAAGCGCCCCGGCCTCTCGGCTGTTCATGTCTTGAAACTGGGTATACCAAGGGCAGGAACTGATTTTCATCACACCATCCGGGGTAAGTTCCGCACGATTTTCAATGCCTTCCCTCTTGATTTCCTCCGTATTAATCCACTCTCCATAATAATTGTAATTTTCCTGTGTCAGCTCAACCCCGTCTCTGATGGCTCTTTGCGCCATTCTTCTTCCTCTTTGGGCTCCATAGTACTGCACCGCGTGTAAAAATGCTCTTTTCCCTCTTTCTCCAAAATACTCTTTCAGATAATGATAGTATTTTGCCGGAATATATGTGTGCACACGCTCATTAAATCCGTCCATAAGACTCCTTACTCCTGACTTTTCTCCTGACGAAGCTCCGTTCGATATTTTTCTCCTAAGCTACCGTACTGCAGGCCCTGTTTACTTCCAAGGCACCAACACTCTTCTTAGGGATTTTACGCCAAAATTCAAGATGGTCACCACAAGGCCGATCATGAAAATGCCGAAAACGACCTTATCAAAATTTGCAAAATCCGAATGATACTTGATGTACCAGCCAAGACCGGAAGTACCTCCAATCATTTCCGCCGCCGTAAGTACCAAAAAGGAAGTGGAAATGGAAACGGAAATGCTGTTAATCAGCCCCGGCAAGCTGTAGGGGATTAACACATCCACAATCATACTGAACTTGCTGACATTTAAGGTCTTTGCGGAGTTCATGATTTTGGGATCAATCTCCCGAACGCTTAATACCATATTCATGAACAGGCTCCAGAAAATAGTTAAAGTGACCACAAAAATCGCAGCTACTCTAAAGGTCGGTAGTAATGCCACGGCATAGGGAGAATAAATAATCGGCGGAATGGGGCTGATAACCCGGACGATAGGAAGGACGATTCCGCTTAAATGGTCGGACAAGCCCACAAACAGACCCAGGGATACCCCCAGTACGGTAGCGATAATAAAAGCAATAAACAGAAGTTGCAAAGAACTGAATACACCCTGCAGGATCTTTTGATGGTCTCCCAGAAAAACGCTAAAAACATTTTCCGGAGCAGGATAGAGCGTGCTGTTTTTCACCCCGATTTTAGCGGTCATGATTTCCCAGAAAATCAGAATACAGTAGAGTATGATACCGATATTTACAGCTACGGGAGATTTGCGAAAAAGAAGCAAAATCGCTTCCGATGCAAATACCACAAACAGGAAGGGAAAATATCCCTTCGTCCCGCTAAGAGAGGGCTGTACAATAATAAGGCTCAGAACCAGAAACAGAAGGTGAGGCACTACTGTATGAATCTTCTTCCACATAAACTACATTTTCCTCTTTTCTATCATAATCATAATATAACGAAACAATGTCTTTCCGAATTCTTCTGTACTCCAAGCTTCCCAGAAGTTCTTCCCTTGATCTTGGTCGTTCAAAGGGAAGCCTGATGTCTTTTTCGATTCTTTTGTTCTTCATAAACAAAACTCTATCGGACAAATACAGCGCCTCGTCCACATCATGGGTAACAAAAACGATGGTTTTCTTGGTATCTTTTAGGATATCCAAAAGCAAATCCTGTAAAAGCACCCTGTTTCTGGCATCAATGGCACCGAAGGGTTCATCCATCAACAAAATATCCGTGTCCATGGCAAGAGTTCTGGCAATGGCCGCCCTTTGCCGCATTCCGCCGGAAAGCTCGGAGGGATACTTGTGCTCCACACCTTTTAGACCTACTTTTTCCAAGTAAAAAGAAGCTCTTTCCTGCAGCTCCTTCTTGGAAAGATTTTTGATATTTTGTTTAATGCCGAAAATCAGGTTCTTTTCAATGGTCATCCAAGGAAACAAGGAGTAGTGTTGAAATACAACACTACGATCCTTGCCTGTTCCCTTTACTTTTTCTCCGTTAATGAGTACCTCTCCCGACTTCGGGCGGTTTAAGCCTGCCAAAATGCTTAGAATTGTACTTTTTCCGCATCCGCTGGCTCCGATAATGCTGACAAACTGTCCGTCCTCTATCGTTGAGGAAACATCCTCCAGGGCGCCAAATACCTGATTCTTTTTGTCAATATATTCAAAGGATACATGATTCAATTCTATTTTGCTCAAAACAACCCTCTCCTTTTATTGGTACTATTCTTTGTTGAAACTTTTATTTATTGATACTTTTATTTGTCGGAACTATTTTAATTGCTGCTTTTATTGGTGCTTTCACTTTCCGCTTTCAAAGCCTGATAAGTCTTGTTATCCGGATTTTCCTTTATAAGCTCATTTAAAGCATCTTCAAAGACAGTGGTGTCAATATAGTCATCAATATTTACATTTCCCTTAGAGTATCCGATATCTACCATGGCCTGGAAGAAAGCTTTTGTGTTCTTTCTGTCCGGATTGGGACTAAGACCAAGATGACCGTATTGATAAACCTGCTTTTGATAAGCATCGTCGTCCAAGTCAATTCCCTGACGAGCCGCTTTTTCCGCAGCCTCTTTGTCATTTTCCAGAAGGCTGTAGGCTTCAATATTCGCCTTCAGCGCATCCACATAGGCTTCTCTGTTCGCCTTCAGCTTATCTCTTGTGGTGAAAAGTCGGCAGCAAATGTAGTCAGGCCATTCATCCTCCGCATCCAGCTGGCTAACAGGAACAAGTCCCTGCTTCTCCGCACCATCACGGAAGGTTAAGAAGTTAATGCCTAAATCCACATCCCCCTTAAGGACTGCCTGGGTAACCGTTGCCTGAGAATCCAGCTCCACAAACTCGATTTTGGATAAATCCAAGCCCTTATCCTTTAAAATCTTGCGGAAAGCCACGTCTCCCGTATTTAATCTGGTTACACCAACCTTTTTTCCATATAAGGTATTGGGGTTATATAAATCCTTAAACTCCTCCGCTCTTTCCGGACGCACATAAACCGTTTCTCCCAAAGACATCTGTCCTCCGATGATGACAATGTCGGAACCATTATCAATGTAATTTAATACTGCAGAGGAACCGGCAGAAACCAAATCCGCCTTGTCGGCAAGAAGCGCCTGAATATTATCCGGATTAGAGGGGTTGAACTGAATCGTAGTGTCTAATCCATTCTTATCATACAGTCCTGCATACTGTGCGATAACGGAATCGATATGAGCCACATTGTTGTTATTCGCAATCACTCTTAAAGGAATCTTCTTGTTATCCTTATTCTCCGCCTTCTGATCGGAAGAGCCATTCTCCTCCTGCTTTGCAGTACCGTCACTTTCCTGCTTCGTTGCCGCCTGACTGCCGGCAGAACTGCCCTCCCCCGACTTTGCCTTTCCGCAAGCAATAAGGCTTAATGACAATATTCCCAATAAAGCAATTTTTCGTAATGTAGTAGCAGTAAAAACTAAATTTCCCTTCATTCTATACCCTCCTAACCTGCAACTCAGCTTCATAAACTTTCTTGTTCTTAATTCCCCTTTAGCATATAGGAATAGTGGGTATTTGCATAATCCGAAAATTTTTTATCTGTATATAGGCTATATTTATAGCAAACGGTATAATCTCTGCCTTTACAAATACAGTTAGCCCTATTCCGGATTTGGTAGACATCGTCTGTTAAATCTTTATGATACAATATTCTAATCACTCTTCTTGACAAATATGATTAGAGTGATTAGAATGATTAGTAAGAGTAGAGAAATTAGAAACTAGAGCGAGCAGAAAGAGCAAAGTAGATTAAATAGAACTAATTGAACTATAAATTAGAGCATCTTGAGAAAGTAGAAGGTGATGAAATGAAGTTTCAAGAATCAGAAACTGTCGAACTAAAATCAATCGTACAAGATGATATCAAAAAAGAAATTATTGCTTTTGCCAACTGTAACGGGGGGACTATCTATGTCGGAATAACGGATCAAGGAGAAATCCATGGCGTAGAAAATGCAGATGACTCCGCGTTACAAATCTCCAACATGGTCAGAGACAGTGTTAAGCCGGATGTCACCATGTTCATCCACTATGAGACACTGGAGCTGAAGGGAAAATCCATTATCGCAGTCCATGTCCAAAGAGGGACCAACCGTCCATACTATCTAGCAAAAAAAGGACTACGGCCTGAAGGAGTCTATGTAAGGCAGGGATATTCTTCCGTTCCTGCAAGCGATACTGCCATCCGGCAAATGATTAAGGAAACCGATGGTGACAGTTTCGAAGAGATGCGTTCCCTAAATCAAGCCTTAAGCTTTGATGCCCTAAAGCAGGAATTTAAAACGCGTAAGATTCCTTTCGCAGAGGCGCAAATGCAAACACTCCACATGCAGTCCGCCGACAAGCTCTACACAAATCTTGCCCTACTACTCTCCGATCAATGTCCCTACTCTATTAAAGTTGCCGTTTTTGAGAGCGGTACGGAAACTGTCTTTAAAGATCGTAGAGAGTTTTCCGGTTCCCTTATGCAACAGCTTCATGATGTATACGACTATATCGACCTTCATAACCAAGTGCATGCAAGCTTTGATAAATTACTGCGGATTGATAATCGGGACTATCCGGAAGTGGCCGTCCGGGAGGCACTGCTCAATTCCTTGATACACCGAGACTACGCCTTCCATGCCGCTACCCTTATCAGTATTTATCCGGATCATATGGAGTTTGTCACTCTTGGCGGTCTACCCACAGGATTGGAACTTGCGGATATCAAGTTAGGGATTTCCGTTTGCCGAAACCCCCATCTTGCCAATATTTTCTATCGTTTGCAATTAATAGAAGCCTATGGAACCGGCATTAAAAAAATCATGGATAGCTACTTTGGAAAATCGAAACAGCCCTCCATTATCTGTAGCAATAATGCCTTTAAAATCGTCCTTCCCAATACCAATGCAGGACAAATCGTAAAAGAGGACAGTGTCATCTATTCTGTAGCTCCTTATTCTGTAGCGCCCTCCCCTGCACTGCCCTCCCCTGAGGAGCAAATCCTGCAAGTCCTTTCCAGGCAAAAAGAAATCACCAGGAAAGAAGTGCAAGAGCTATTGGAAGTCAGTCAGTCCACTGCAGGCCGCATTCTAAAAACCATGGTAGATCGGGGGCAGATTATAAAACTGGGCGGAAGCCTTACCACTCGTTACAGAGCAGTGCTGTAATGTAATATTTTGCGATACATTCAGTAATCTTACCAATACGTTTGAAAGGAGGAAGAAGCAATGGGAGATACCAGTATTATTGCCAGAAGACTTAAAAATGGACACGTGCAATATGGATGGAGCGGAAACGGAGGATACTTTAAAAATGTTGGAAACAGGCTCCTATGGTGGTATCAATCCCCAAAGGATGTAGAATATCTCTTCTCACTGGGAGAAACCGCTTTAATTGGACAGATAGGCAGTGAAAATGGCGAATATGGATGGTTTGATACCCATTCCCTTACCGGAGAGCCCTTTTCCGAAGGCAATACGGAAAGGGAAATATTCAGTGAATTGGATTTTGTCGATTATGGCTATTTTTATGATATAGATCATAGGTGGTACTATGTTATTCCCGGTCCTTTCAGAATCAAAATGCCCTTAGAACTAATAAAAAACAGGCTTGGCGAAGATGATTATGAATTTGATTTTCGAGACGAAGTCGAGGCTAAGGTGGCCAGCTTTATATTGCAAGATTATCAAAAATATGATTCTGTATTTGCAGACTTTCTGAAAAATAAAGGCTATGATGCAGAAACAATCCTGGGGGAAATCAGCGAAGACGGACTAGCCTCAAGCTACAAACTATTTGAAAGATATCCCTATGTCTACAAGTATTTTGATGATTGGATTCTTATTAAGACAAATGCCGATAATACGGAAATTTCAGAAATCATAGTCAAAAAACGTAGCAAAAAACATGTGGAAACCTGCAACTGGTAGGCATGAAGATTTCTTAAAGAAGGAGAAGGGACAATCCATTTCCATAGTTAAACAAAATCCTACCCGGGTTGTGCCCCACTATTTATTCCTCCTTGGCGCACGCTTTCTTGTTATCAGATTTAGATCTTGAATTTGCCTACCAAGCGCATCATCCTTTGCAAGCAGTAGAAGATCTTTATCAAGATTGTTTAGAGCATGCAAAACTGCCGCATAGATTCCCATTGCTACAGATGGGTCGCCTTTTTCAACCTTCCACAAAGATGCCCGGCTGATTCCGGCACGTTCCGAAGTCAGCTCCGAAGATAGGCACCGTCTGAGTCTGGCAAGCTTAATCTGCTCACCCATGGTTTTTAGTATTTCTTCTGTACCCGGAAGTATGTTATATACCGCTTTCTTCATCCAATGCACTCCATTTAACGTATACTAATATAAACCTTAAATTGGTTTTTGTTTATATTAGTATACATTATAATATGGCAATTTCAAACGGCACTTTTGCTTACTAGCCTAATTCTCCCAGCATCTGCTCCGGGTTATCCGCCGCCTTTACCTTCTCAAATACCTTTACAATCTTTCCATTTTCATCAATCAAATAAGTGGTACGAACCACGCCCATATAGGTCTTACCGTAGTTCTTTTTCTCCTGCCATACATCATAGGCCTGAATTGCCACAAGCTCCGGATCGGAAAGAATGGTAAAGGGCAGTCCGTATTTCTCTTCAAACTTCTTGTGGGAAGCCACGCTGTCCTTGCTGACGCCCAGAACCACAGCACCCTTTTCCGTAAACTGGGGATATCGTTCTGCAAAGCCGCAAGCCTGCTTTGTGCAACCGGCGGTATTGTCCTTTGGGTAGAAGTATAAAATGACCTTCTTTCCTCTGTACTCTGACAGAGAGTGCATGTTTCCATTCTGATCCGGCAATGTAAAATCCGGTGCCTTTGTTCCAATTTCCAACATAGTAATCCTCCTTTAACAGTGGTTTGTGTCTGAATACAAAGATGCTACAAGAATCATTAGCTTATCTCTCCTTTTGAGAGCAATAAGCTTTAGTAATATAAACCATTAAAACATTTATAGTTCTATTTTTATACCCTTATTTCGCAGGTTTTCTATACACTCGAGCAGATATTCCCCATTATGCTCTTTGTAAATTGGACTTTCTATCATTTTTTCTTCAAGATTATCGTATTTTTCTGCTGTCTTTCCTCTATAATTTTTATCTCTCCACTCTTCAGAAACCTTATAGCCTCTTTGTTCCATTTCATCCATGACCAAGGAATGATAGATAAATAAGTGATATGGAGAATAGGAAAATGCATAATCTACTGTTTTATGCTTCTTATTCCACCCGTTCCCTCTAAGGGCACAGCACTCTCTATGTTGTCCAAGAAGCTGATTTTTCGGCAATAAGGGAATCAGTTGTTCATGCCATAGTCTCATTTATTTTCTCCTGTTAATAAAGTGGATCCCTGTAAATATTTGTTGGGATATTTC
>CAUUUY010000006.1:0-15553 GCA_963548305.1 uncultured Oribacterium sp. | reverse complement strand
GATTTCCGTAAAACGGGTAAAGCGGACAGCCCTTCTCATCAGCGGTGCCTTAACGGGAATGGCGGGAGCCTTCCTTTCCATGGGCTATGTGGGACTGTTCTCCGCAGGAATGACTGCAGGACGAGGCTATATTGCCTTGGCCACCCAGGCCATTGCCGGAGGGAATGCCTATTTGGCTTTTCTGGCCTCCCTGCTCTTCGGCTTCTGCCAAAGCATGGCCAACTACCTGCAAAACACCGGCGTACCACTACAGTTTATTCAGTTAATCCCTTACCTTAGTATTGTTGTAGCCTATTGCGCATATTGCAGGGCAAAGCTGAAACGATAAACTAAAAATAGAATGGGATTCATTTGATAAGGAACCTTATAAAGATAAGTAAACCCGACCAGTAGGGACGCTTGAAAGGGTGCTGTAAAAAGTAAAATAAGGAAGAATTTTCGGCAATATAGGTCTGAATGTGAGGCAATCTGAGCCCATCGAAACTTACCGAAAACCCGCGAAGGGAAGAACTGTAGAAACCAATAAGATGAAGCGATTGCAGTGTAGGTCTATAAGGGGGGCAATCTGAGCCCTCAGGTATTTACCGAAAGCCGGCGAAGGGAAGGACTGCAGAAACCAATAAGATGAAGCGAATGAAGCAGTGTGGGTCTATAATAGGGGGCAATCTGAGCCCATCGAAACTTACCGAAAGCCGGCGAAGGGAAGGACTGTAGAAACCAATAAGATGAAGCGAATGATGCAGTATGGGTCTGTAAGAGAGGCAATCTGAGCCCGTCAGTACTTACTGAAAGCGAGCTAAAGCGAAGCTTGAAGTTAGTACTGCTACGAAGGCGAGGTTAGCGGGAGCGTGCCCCGCTTACAGACCCATACTGCATCGGAGCGAGCTTCATCAATGAATACAGTCCTTCCCTTCGCAGGGCGAAGTTAGCGGGAGCGTGCCCCGCTTACAGACCCATACTGCATCGGAGCGAGCTTCATCAATGAATACAGTCCTTCCCCTCGCAGATGCGAGGTTAGCGGGAGCGTGCTCGATTTCATACCTATACTGCTTTGGAGCAAGCCTTAAAAATCAAAAGAGAGACTATTTTTGTATAGTTTCTCTTTTTTTTCTTGGCCAAATTTTAGAAAAACCATAGTATTTTTGTAGGATATATACAAAAACAAGGGGAAAAAGAAGAAAAATAGGTAGGAATAAAAATTAAATTCGCACACAAATACACGTAAAATAACGTTTTCTAATTAAATAAATTATTGGATAAATTAAATTTAAATTAATATAAAATGGAATTATATTGACAGGGAAGGGAAAACTAACTATTATTTATCTTGCAATTTCTTCTAATTTTATTATTTTAATAAAAAATTTAAAGGGTATAAATCGTGTTTAAGAAAGAAAAAATTGAATAAGGATATCTCGGGAAAAATCGAACTCTCTTTGGAAAAGGAAGGGGGTTGGGGGCGGTTTTGGCATTTTCGTGATGAGGGAAAGGAGTGTGCATGACCTACGCAGAGGAGCAAAGATTGGTAGAGGAGTTAAAATCCTTTATTTCTTCGAACTTTGTTTTAAGCCAGATTGAAGATGACGTGTTGGAGGAGAAGGTGAAGGAAGTGGTTGCCCAGAGAATCGGCAACTCTTACTGCTCCGTGGAGCAGAAGCTCTCCATCGTTCAGCAGGTTTACGGAGCCATCAGAGGCTTCGGTCTTTTGGATGCCATTTTAAAGGATGAAAGCATTACCGAGGTCATGATTAACGGACCGGAAAACATTTTCATAGAGCAAAAGGGACATCTGTTCCAGCTGGATCGGCAGTTTGAAAGCGAGAAGAGGCTGGAGGATATTATCCAAAGAATCGTAGGATTGGCAGGCCGTGAGGTAAACCAGGCCAATCCTATTTGTGATACTACCCTGCCGGACGGCTCCCGTGTCAACGTGGTGCTTCCTCCCATTGCCCTTTGCGGCCCCACCATTACCATCCGTAAGTTCTCCAAGGAGCCTATGACCATGGAGAAGCTGATTCGCTTCGGCTCCTTAACCAAGGAAATTGCGGAGAAGCTACAGCTTTTGGTGAAGGCTCGTTACAACATTTTCGTCTGCGGCGGTACGGGTTCCGGAAAGACCACCTTCCTGAATGCCCTGTCCAACTATATTCCAAGAGACGAGCGTGTTATCACCGTAGAAGATACCGCAGAGTTACAGATTGAAAATGTAGATAACCTGGTACGACTGGAAACCAGAAATGCCAACTCCGCCGGTGTGGGAGAGATTTCCATGACGGATTTGATTAAGTCCTCTCTTCGAATGAGACCGGACCGTATCGTTGTGGGAGAGGTTCGTGGTCGAGAGGCTTTAGATATGCTGCAGGCCATGAACACCGGACATGACGGATCCCTTTCCACAGGACACGCCAACTCCACAAGGGATATGTTAAGCCGTTTGGAAACCATGGTGTTGCAGGGGGCGGCAAATGTACCTTTGGAAGCCATTAAGCAGCAGATTGGTTCTGCGGTGGACATCATCATTCACCTGTCTCGTCTAAGAGACCGTTCCAGAAAGACCATGGAGATTACGGAGGTTTTAGGATTCCATAACGGAGAGATTCTTCTGAACCCCCTCTATGTTTTTGAGGAGGACGAAGAAAGTACCGTTACCAAGGTACACGGCATTTTGAAGCGGACGGAAAATAAGATGCAGAAGGATTTTAAGCTTCGTCTGGCAGGAATCAACACGGTCATCTAAAGTGCGGGCAAAGATTCATACAGGAATGTAAAGTGCCGAAGCGGAATTTTAGCCGTTGATTGAAAATCACCGGAAGGAATGAAGCTTCGTTTGGAGGGACAAATGTTTTTTCGGAAAAAGAAGGAAAAGGAACCGGCAAGCTACCTTTCCCCCTTGGGAACGGAGCTGACCAATTACAACGTATATTATCTGAATTTCAGGGAAAAGCTTCAGGCCTTTGCCATAGCGCTGGTTATCGGCGGTGCGGTGAGTCTGGTGTTTTACGGCAATCAGTTTTTGGATGCCACAGGAAGGGCAACGAAGGCCACCATGTACGGAAATATCGTCATTTTCCTGCTGGTGGGCAGTCTCTGCGGCTTCTTCTTCCTCCCCATTAGAGCCAACCAATGTAAGGAAAAACGGCTGAAGGAATTAGCCAGACAGTTCAGAGGCTTTTTGGAATCCTTGGCGGTGGCGCTGGCCAGCGGAATGAACATGCACGATTCTTTGGACAGTACCTATAAGGATATGGTGATGGAATTCGGAGAGGATGAAAAAATCACCAGGGAAACCGCGGAAATGATTCTGGGCTTACGAAACAACTTAGCCATTGAGGACATGATGCTATCTCTGGGAAAGCGCAGTGCCAACAAGGATATTGAGAACTTTGCCATCATTTTCAACGTCAGCTACCGGGCCGGCGGAAACATCAAGGAAATCGTCCGAAGAACCGCGGACATTATCGGAGAAAAGATGGAAATCAGTGAGGAAATCCAGACCGCGATTTCTTCCAATAAAATTCAGTTTACCGCCATGATGATTATTCCGGTGGTGCTTACGGGAATGCTCCGAGGTATGGGATCCAGTTTTAACCGAAGCTTTTCCACACCCATCGGTATTGTTGCGGTGACCATTGCCATCGGCATCTTTGCGGGAGCCTATGTGATGGGACAGCGGATTATGCAGGTGGTGAAGTAAGAAGGGGAAAATGATGCGAAGCATAGCAATGATTTTAGGAACCATTCTGGCGATTTTGTTCCTGATACAGCTTTTTCGGGGACAGAAGTACGAAGAGCTGGTGGAGGGGTTAGAGGAAAAGGAATTTCCTTTAAAAGATATTTATACAGTGGGATTTAGCTGGGCGGAATTACCGCCTCTTCGCTTGAGAGGAGTGCTTTTCGAGCGACTGGAGCAAAACGCCAAGGTCTTATACGGAGAGATGTATGCGGAATACTATGCCAATGTGTATTACGCCATGGCCCTTAGCTTTTTCCACTTTATCTTATGCTTTGGCTGCCTTCTGGCAGGCTGGCAGGACAACAGGAACTTCTTCTATCTGGGCATCTTTCTGGCGATTGTGGGCCTGATTTACGGCTGTGACTCCATGCGGCAGAAGCTTGTAAAGAGAACGGAGAACTGCGAAACGGAGCTTCCGGAGGTAGTTTCCACCATGGCGATTCTGGTGAACTCCGGCATGATTCTTAGAGACGCCTGGAACATGGTGGGAGGCAGAGGAGAGGGAGATATCTACGCCCTGATGCGGGATGCCAGTGAGGATATCCGAAACGGACATGCGGACAGTGAGGCCATTGCCAAGTTCGGAAGAGCCACCAATTCTCCGGAGATTATCAAGTTTACCAGTGCCTTAATGCAAAGTATGGGAAAGGGCGCAGGAGAGCTGCCGCTCTTTTTGGCAAGACAGTCCAGTGACCTTTGGAATGAGAAAAAGCAGAGACTCTTGCAAAAGGGAGAACAGGCCTCCGCCAAGCTCTTAATGCCCATCATGCTGATTTTCTTAGGCATTATTATCATTATTTTATCCTCCGCCTTTGCGGGAATTTCCTTGTAAAATAGGAGATTTGGAGAGGAAACTGTCGGAGAAGCACTGTCGGATAGGGAAAAAATTGTTAGAGAAGCACTGCCGGATGGGGAAGTAACTGTCTGAGAAGTACTGCCGAAAGGACAGTGTTTTGGGAAATTCTAAAAGAGATAAAGGAATAAAACGATATTGGGAAAGGAACTAAAGGAGAATGATGCAAGGACTTATTAGCGGCGCTGTTTTCAGTATATGCAGCATTGCCGTGTATTTTCTCGTGATAAAGATATTTTTAAAGGGGAAGGCAAAGTCGTCCTTCTTAAACCCCTATGCCGTGATAGGCACTCTGGCCTTTTTTTCTTTCTTAACAGGCTATTATGTGCGACAAACAGCGGTGCATACCCTGGCCTTAGCCATGATTCTCTTTTGCTTCATGGTTTTGGAGTGGGCAGGGCTGGTGGATGCTTATACCATGAAGATACCAAACCTCTGCACTATAGTGCTTCTTGTGGGCAGGATTCTTTTTATGATTCCGGAACTTCTGTTTTACAAAGGGGACTTCCCTATGATTTTACTCAACAGCTTTGTTCCCGCTTTTATAGCCTTGATTCTCTTGTGCCTCTTATATAAGATTTCCCGTTCCGGTTTGGGGATGGGGGATATTAAGATTTTTACTGGTTTGGCCTTTTTTACAGGGATGTACGGATTTTGCGTGACCTTGCTTTTTTCCTTCCTTCTCTGTGCCCTATGTTCTCTTCCGGTTTTACTGTTAAAGAAAAAGAAGTTAAAGGACGCCCTTCCCTTGGGACCTTTTATCTACTTCGGTTTTGGCTTTGCAGCAATGCTGTCTTTGATTTAAGTAAGTAAGGAAAAACGAAAAGTAAAAAGCAAAAAATGGAAAGAATAAGGATATAGAAAAGCGGCAACAGGAAAGGAGTAAGTTTTGACACAGACACAGATGGGCGTTGCCTTTGCCCTGGTATTGATTACCGGCATGGGTTGGCATAGTAAGATTTCCGACCAGCAGAGACAGATGAAACGGTATCAGCAGGAAGTGGAAGAAGCCGCCGACTTTGAGAAAAGAGGACTTTATCAAAGAGCGGGGGAAAATTATAAAGAGGCTTTAGGGATTAAGAAGGAAGAAGCCATCTACGAAAAGATGATAGATGCTTACGAGAAAGCCTATGAGGAAAAGGAAGACCGCTACAAGGAATATATGGAAGCGGCGGAGATGGCCCAAGCTGCCTACCCGGAAAATCCACGTTTTGCTCTGGCGATTTCCCGACTGTATATTCAGAAAAACGACTATGCCAATGCCTTTTACTTTTTGGATAAGGCGAAAAAGGCAGGCTCCAAGGATAAGACCTTCCAAAAGGAATACCAGAAAATGCTCTATTCCTTCAAGACCTTGTATGGAGACTACAACAGCTACTATCCCCTTTCCAACGGCTTCTACGGGGTGAAAAACAAGGAGGGAGCAGGCTATATCCCGGCAGACGGGGAATCCTCCAACTCCTTAAAGCAGGAATTTGTAGGGCCTATCGGAGAGAAGGGCTATCGCCTGCTACGTAAGGACGGAAAAACCATTTTGATGGATAAAAATGAAGTGACGCAGGGTGTATTTGCCAATAAAAATCCTGAAGACATCGGCTACTATGCGGAGGACAGAATTCCCATTAAGGAAGAGGGGGAGTACAGCTACTACAATGCCTTAGGGGATCGGCTATTCGGTGGATATTCCGAAGCCAGCCGTTTCCAAAAGGGAAAGGCGGTAGTAAAAAAAGGACAAAAGATCTTCTTTATCGATACGGAAGGCAAGGAAGTGGAGCTTAAGTATACAGTAAAGGACGAGAAGGGTAAGGCGAAAAAAGACGAAAGCGGAAAGAAGATAGAAAAAACACGAAAGTTCGAAGCGGTACAGATTAATCCGGACTACAGTTTTGTTACTCAGGGCTGTATCCTGGCCAAGGAGGACGGCGCCTACCATATCTACAATGAAAACTGGGAACAGATTTCGGACTTTTCCGCTGATGAAGTGGACGGTATCGGAAAGGACGGCATCTTCGCCTTTTCCAAGAAGGGAAAATGGGGTTTTGCCAACCTGAAGGGAGAAGTGGTACTGGAGCCTAAGTACAAGGCGGCGAAAAGCTTCTCGGAAGGTCTTGCCGGTGTGATGGAGGACGACTACTGGGGCTTTATCAACTTAAAAGGAGAAATGGTCATTACCCCCCAGTTCTTCGGCGTGGATTACTTCAACAAAAAAGGCGTATGCATTGTGGAAACCACCCCGGAGGTATATCAGTTTATCAAACGAAATATCGTGAAGAAGGAAATCTTTACGGAGGACAGCAAGGACGCGAAAAAGGAGGAGAAGGGAAAGGAAACAAAGCCCGAAGAAACAACGGAAGCGGAAACAGAAGCAATGACGGAAGCAGCCACCGAAGCGCCAACAGAAGGAACAGAAGTAGCATCGGAGGCTCCGGCGGAAGGCGGGGAGGCAGCACCGGAAACCCCTGTAGAAGGGGGAGAAACGGCAGCTGCAGCTCCCCCGGAAGGGGGAGAAGCACCCCCTGCAGAAGGAGGGGCTCCGGCTGCAGGATAGGGCGCAGATGGAATGAAGATAGCGAGGAGCCCCGGTTAACAGGATAGGAAGCAGAAGTAGCGGGGTTTGCCCGACAGCTCTCAAATCATCGGACAACTGAGGAAACACGTATTAAAAAAGCTGTAGATATATAAAAAAGCTGGAAAAGAGCAAAGGAGAAGGAAATGAAAATCAAATTAGCGATTTTGGAACAGGACAAGGAATACTTACAAAGAATCGTAACGGTGTTTAGCACCCGCTTTGGAGAGAAGTTTGAGCTGTATTCCTTTACCGACGAAGAACTGGCCTTGAAGACTGTTCGGGAGGTAAAGATGGATGTGCTGGTGGCGGATGCCTCCTTTGACATCAACACCGCCCTTCTTCCCAAGCAGTGCAGCTTTGCGTACTTCGTGGAGTCTGCGGAAATCGAAAGCTATAAGGACGAGGCGGCCATCTCCAAGTATCAGAAGGCGGAGCTGATTTATAAGCAGATTTTAAGCCTCTATGCGGAGCGGATTCAGGGCATTACCGGTTTGAAAATCGGAGAGGATCCCTGTAAGGTCTTTGCCTTCGGCTCGGTAGCCGGAGGAACCGGGGCTTCCACCATGGCGGCAGCCTGTGCCTACCATTTTGCCCAGGCGGGACATCGGGTTTTGTACTTGAATATGGAGCGCTACGGCTCGGCGGATATCTTCTTCCATGCCGGAGGACAGCTGTACATGATCGATGAGGTATATGCCTTAAAGTAGCAGAAGGCCAACTTCCGCTTAAAGCTGGAAAGTGCGGTTCGCCAGGATCCAAGAGGGGTGTACTTCTTCTCCAAAGCCAAGATTGCCCTGGATATGATGGAGCTTTCCTTAGAGGAGAGACAGAAGTTGCTTCGGGAGCTAAAGCTTGGGGGCTCCTATGACATTATCATCCTGGACGGGGACTTCTCCATTGATGATGACAGCTTAGCGGTTTACCGGGGAGTACACGGCATTGTCCTCACCGTAGACGGATCGGAAATCGGAAACGACAAGTTCCTAAGAATGCTACAGGCCTTGCAGATTAAGGAGGAAAATTCTCCCGTTCCCATCATGAAGAGAATGTACACCGTATATAACAAGTTCAGTAACAAAACCGGCCAGAGCCTTCCCAAAATCGGCATTCGAGAGCTGGGAGGGGTACCCAGATATGAACACGCCGGAACGGAGGCGCTGGTGGAGACCCTGGCGGAGAAGACCTTCTTCGAGGAATTATTAAAGGAAAATATTTAAGAGCGGAATACGTAGAAGTTCGGAAATACACAGAAGTTCATTGGCTTATTAAAGCAATAGAAGATAAAAAACAAAAGAAAACAATCAGAAAGGGGATTAAAAATGAAGAGAAGAACACTGTTAGGTTTAGGCATTCTGGCTTTGGCTTTGGGACTTACCGCCTGCAACGGAGGAAAAGAGAAGAGTGCTCAGGGAGACAGCAAGCAGGAGGCAGACAGCGGTAAGGGAAATGAGAAAGCCAATGCCAAGGCGAATGAAGACTATTTCGAATGGATGGGAGAGGACTCCATTGCCAATCTGAATGAAGAGGGTTCTAAGCAGAAGGTGATTGTGATTCCCAAGCGGGCAAAGTCCTTTGACTCCGGCTTAGGACCGGATGATGATGTGCAGCTGGAAGAACTGTATTTTGAAAGCGATGATGATTTTCAGCTGGGCTACGGCCTTACTCTTTTGAAGAAGGTAAAGAAGATTGTGCTGCCGAAGAATCAGACCTCCGAGGTTGACGTACAGTTTGACGAAAAGCTGGAAAGTCTGGATATTCCGGCAGGGGTAACTAGCATTGCCGAGTTCGGTTTTAGAGACTGCACCAGCTTAAAGGAAGTGAATTTCCTGGGAGAACAGTTAAAGGTGATTCCGGACTCCGCTTTTCTAAACTGTTCCGCGCTGGAGAAGATTAGCATCCCCAATTCCGTAGAAAGTATTGAAGAAGCGGCATTTCAGGATTGTAAGTCCCTGAAGGAAGTCCACATGCCCAAGAATTTAAAGGAAATCGGCAGCGGTGCCTTTGCCGCGGATCCTGTGGATTCTTATTACTTCCCCAAGGAAATTGAAAATTTAAAGGTTCTTCCGGATTCCTTTGCTTCCACCGGAAAGGGCAATTTCTATGTTGTGAAGGATTCCTGGCTGGACAAAAACTTTGAGGATGTATTCGGAATCTTAGGAGAAAAGCAGTACTACGACGGAGAGTAAAGCTTCCGTAGAAAGCAGTATTACGACAAAGAAAAAGCTTCAGTAGGAAAAGTGCTGAAGAGGGTGCTGAAGGGAAAAGCTTCGGTGCCAAAGGAAAAGGATTTTCTGTAAGGAAAAGGAGTCAAGATGAGAAAGGGATTTCGAGAGAAAGGGGAAGATGGCACCGTCATGATTGAATGGTCCATCGGTATGCTGCTGTGCATTCTGATACTGGTGTTCTTTATCGGATTTAGCATGTACCTTTACCAAAATGTCATGTTCCATGTTACGGCCAATGAGGCGGCGCAGGTTGTGGCGGAGAATTACAAGTATGGATCTGCCAAGAAGGATTTGAATCTGGTGAGTGAAGAAGATATTACGAATATCGGTGTGTATCGCTACCTTTGGATTATGGGGAAAAAGCAAGATCGAATCGATGCGGCAAATTCCAGAGCCTCTAATTTTCTGAACAATCGTCTCACCAATGTGAGCCTGGCAAAGTCAAAGGGTGAGGTGGATATTAAGGTAGAACGTGCCAACGATGATATCGGAAGACATCATATTGAAATTACCATGCACAAAAACTATGGATTTTTATTTGGAGAGTTAATGCGTTTTATCGGCGTTTCCGAAACCAAGCAATTGGATGCGACGGTAGCCTGCAATGACTTTGATGCCTTGGATTATGTCCATTCCGTAAAGCTTGCAAAGTATGCCAGTGAAAAGGTGAAGAGCTTTGTAACTGTATTGGAAACGGTGGACAAGGTGGTTAAAGGCCTTAACAAGTTTTTTTCATAGAGGAGAAGGATATGAAAGCATGGTTTAAAGAAAAAAGAAAAGCAATACGACATTTTCTGAAAAGGAAAGTCAACGGGACGAAGGGCATGCTATCCATCTTTTTAGCCTTAGTGGTTTCTCCGCTATTAATGTCCACCTTCATTTTCATAGAATACGCACGGATTCAAAGTATTCAGGAATTAATGAAGGAGGTCATGGGAAGCTCCCTCTATTCAACTTTAGGTCATTATGATGATTATGTGGAAGAGCGTTTTGACTTGCTTTCCATTTCTCAAAAGGATGATATCAATACCACTTACCAGGGCTATATGAAGGCCAATATGAATGCTTTGGGCAAGGGGGCAAGCATACAGAGTATGGAGGCTTCCGGACAGCATAGTCTGGGTAGCGCCTCCATCCTGAAGCAGCAGATTTATGAGGCCAGTGAATATACGGTTATGGCACAGGCCATGTGGGACGGCTTTGACCTGGACCGTATTAAGAAGAAGCTGGACGGTCTTCCCGGAATGAAGCAGCTGAACGCCGGAGCGGAAGTAGCGAACAAGGCGGTAGGCTATGCCAATGACACCAAGGATATGATTAACAGTGTCAAGGACTTTCAGGAGAAGGCGAAGGACTTCAAGGAGAAATGTCAGAATTACAAAACAAAATATCAAGCCTTTCAAACGGCGATGCAAACCGTTGAATCCATCAGAAACAGCGGGCAGGAGGAAGGTCTTCCCGCCGCAGAGGCGGCTGCGGATGCAGCGGCCAGAGAGCTGGCTACCGCTACGAAGGAGCTTAGCACCAGTCTTGGAAACCTTTATGATGCCTCCAAGGATTTAAAGGAAAAGATGGAAAAGGTGAAAAAAGACCTTAGTGAAGTGAAGGAGGCAACGAAGAAAAAGAAAGAGGAAAGCAAAGAGGCGGCAACGGAGAGCGCAGCTTCCACCGGTACAGAGATTGCTACCATTCCTGCAGCAGGTAACGGCACCGGTACAGAGGTAGCCACAGTACCGGCAAATGGCAGCACAGAGGTGGCAACAACAGGAACTGCTGCAGATGGGGAAATTCCTGATGGAGAAGGGGCGGAAACCATAGGAACGGATGCCTATAAGTGGTTTGAAGAAATGCATAAGGCCACGGAAGATTTTGCCAATCAACAGATTCAAAAAGGAATCGATGCCATTGTAGAGGCGGAAAAAACAAGCTTAAACAATCAGGCCGCTGCTCTGAGCTCCTTCACCGCTTCCGGTCATTCCATGGCGGAATTATCTTCCGCTCCTTTAGGAAAGATAGAAATGAAGGGCTTTAAGGAGGACGTGGCTAAGTATGTGGATAAGCTGGTAGATATTTTAGACAAATCAGCGACTGCGGACCAAGAGGGAGTCAAGGAAGTTATTGCCGTCGGAAGATTGGCACAAAAGCTGATGGATATGAAGATTTTTTATGACAACAGCTTAGACTCCAATATTAACCCGGCTTTATTAGCGCATACCAGCTCCTTCGATACCTCAACCCTCTTAACGGCTTCCGGATTTACAGGGATGTTACAGGATGCGATAGATTTTGCGGATGCCTGCTACGGAGTTCCGAATGTTTTCAAAATGGTTACAAAGTTGGCCAGCTTCTTGATTAATCTGGCAAAGTTTTTAGCGGGATTGGTAACCTGGATGGCAGAGCACTTTATCAATCTGGCGAAGTTCTTGGTGAACTACCAAGAGTATTATCACGCCTTCCTCTTATATGGCTACGCGGCATACAACCTGCCGAATCGAACGACCTATAAGAAGGGATCCACTTTAACCGGATATAGCTTCCAAAAGGTATTTAGCCTGGCAGGCGGATCGGATAAGGGCGGAAAAGGGGGTGCCATGAGCGACATCGCCTCTTTAGGGAATGATTCCGGATCGGATCCGATGTTTAAGGGAGCGGAACTGGAATATATGCTTACCGGTGCAAACTCCGAGTACACTGCCCAGGCCGGCGCCTTCTTTGACGGCTATATGCTTCGTCTGATGGTGGATTGCTACGCGGTATTTAACTCGGATATCCTGAAGGCACTTTCCGGTTTGGGACCGGTACGAATTGTAGCTACCGTCATCTTCCTCTTACTGGAACCCTTCCTGGATATGGTGATTTTGGTAAATGGAGGAACCCAGGTGCTTTTCAAGACCACGGCGTACCTTTCCACTAAGGGATTACCCCATTTGGCACAAGACATGGCCGGAATCCTGGATTTAAGTGATGATCAGAAATCAACCTTAGGTGGGATGTTTGAAAGGGAGCGAGGGGGAGGTAGCTCCACCGGCACGGAAGTAGCCGTGTACCATGATGATCCTGCCAAGCATGGAGGACAGGACGGCTCGGGAAAAACCAATGACAAAAACGAGATGGGGTATTTCCCGCTGGACTACACTGCCCACGGCGCTATTTTGATGATTTTATGCACCCCCTACGACCAGTATACAGATCGGATGCAGAACCTCATTCAGCTGGAAGCCAAGGAAAAGCACAAGAAGGACTTTGATTTCGACATCAACAAGGCTTACACCAGTGTACATTCCGACAACAAATACAAGCTGAACATATTTATGAATTTATCGCCTACGCTTACCGGAGGCTTCCCCTACGAAAAGCAAAAGGATTTGGCGTATTAAAGGAGAAGGGAGTAAAGATGAAACGAGAGAATACGGAAAAAGGCTCGGTAACCATAGAAGCAGCCATCATTCTTCCTATCTTTTGCGCTTTGTTTATGGCATTAAACGGCTTCTTCTTCGTGTTTAACGCCCAAAACCAAATCGCACACGCTTTGGTACAATCCGCAACCAGCCTGGGCATGGATTCCTATGCCAACAATCAGATTGCCTCGGGCCTGGACGGGGCCAATGGCTTCTGGGGTAGCCTCAGTGATGTTATTCAAGACGGCTACAGAAGATTTTTTTCCAGCAAATACTTTTCCAGCCCTAATGACTGGTATAAGGGAAGCAAAAAAGGTATGGGCGCCGCCCTGGGTATGGGAAACGATGATGCCAAAAGACGTTTTGTAGCCTACCTGACCGGAGACACCAGTGACTCCAAGGCAAATCAAAAACTGAAATCCTTCGGGGTAGAGAGAGGTTTGGACGGCATGAACTTCAAGGTCGAAAGTTCAGGAGGAGATGTTACCCTTACCGTCACATATAAAATGGGCGTCTGGTTTGACATGTTCGGAAAGAAAAAGATGGATATTACCCAGAGTGCCAAAGCAAAAATGTGGGGAGAAAAGTAAGCAAAAAGGAGCAATAGTATGAAAGAATTCAAATACGAAAACCAAGGAGCCAGCAGTTTCCTGGTTTATCAGCTCAAGGAAGAGGATGTGCTGGACAATATCAGTCTGAATATGCTTACCAGCAACAAGGCCAAGGGACTGGCCTCTACCAACTATATGCAGATGGATACACAGCGTTTTATCCGTTACACCATTACCGGAAAGATTACGGCAAACCAGTTCTTTGCCCGACCGGTAACTAAGCAAAGCTTTATGGGGATTTTCAGGGGGATTACGGAGGCCATGGTATCCGCAGAGGAATATATGCTGGATCCCGCCTGCATCCTTTTGGATCTGAACCAGATTTATACTGACGTATCCACCGGGGAGACGGAGTGCATCTGTCTTCCGGTGGAAAATGAGAAAGAGCAGAAGGATCAGAGAGAATTCCTGAAGTCTGTAATGTTCCAGGCACAGTTTGAGAATCCGGAGGAGGGAAGCTATGTCACCAGAATCCTGAATTACTTAAACAGCATTCCGGTATTTTCTTCACTGGATTTCTTGAACCTGTTGACAGAGATGGAACGGGAAGGGAAGAAGGATAGAACACCCCCTGCTCCGGCAGCGAAGGAAAGCCTGCAGCAGGGCGTAGCCGAGTTCGGAAATGCCGTTGCCAATTCTTCCGTAGCGGGTATGGCGGCAAGCTTTTTCGAGCAATCCTCCCTATCCTCTGTAGGAGCTCCTCTTAAGCAGGAAAATGCAGTGGAGGAAGACATTCCGGATATTCCCGTACCGGATGATATTCCCAAGGAAGAAAGAATTTCTCTTTTCTACCTTTTGCAGCATTACAACAACAACAGAGCCAAGGAATATATGGCACAGCAGAAACAGCTGAAGGCAAGAAAAGAGGCCTTAAAGAAGATTGAACTGGCAAAGAAGGGCGGAAAGAAAAAATCCGCTGCCTCCCTCAATCTTCCCGGAGGAAAGGCAAAGACCGCTTCTGCTGTTCCGAAGGCGAAAAAACCGTCTTCCGGAGGATTTTCCTTCCAGGTTCCCGGAAAGGAGTCCGGAAAAGACAAGCCTGGGGAGGATCTGCCCGGGATAAAAAGCTTGCCCAATACCCCGGTAAATAGCCAAGGCAATTCCGCAGGGAATCCCAAATTCAGTGCTCCGGTCGGTTCCGGAATGAATATCCCGAAGAGCAATCCTTCGGTCGGTTCCGGAATGAATATCCCGAAGAGCAATCCTTCGGTCGGTTCCGGGATGAATATCCCAAAGAGCAATCCTTCGGCAGCGAAGGGAAATTTACAGCCGGCTAAGCCAAGCCCCCTGTTTTCCCATCAGCAAGAAGCTGTGGGAAATGGAGGAAGAAACTTCGGAGACACTACGGTTTTGCATAGTGGCTTTCGAGGGGAGGAAACCTCGGTATTAAACTATACCAAGGCACCGGACACACCGAAACAGCCATATCTACTCCGGATTAAGAACGGAGAGAGGATTCCTATTACAGGCAGCATTTTCCGTTTGGGAAAAGAAGAAAAATTTGTGGATTATGTGATTCATGACAATGAGGCCATCAGCCGAAGCCATGCCAACATTATCAGCAGAAACGGACAGTATTTTCTGCAGGATAACAATTCCACAAACCATAGCTTCCTAAACGGACAGCAATGTGTAAGCAATGTGGAGCTTCCCTTACAGGACAAGGCAAGCATTCGTCTGGGGAACGAAGAGTTCCAGTTCCTCTTGCTTTAAGCACTAAGTCGTTCATGGTAGTAGCCTTAGGTTACTTTTAAATAAATATCAAACACTATCACACAAGAGCACCGAATTGGTGTCTCGCAGAGAGAAAGGAGTCTTTATGACCAGACTTGATGACATGATTTTAGCAACCAAAATTCGCGGAGAGAAGGCTTTAGATCGTTTCTTCCATGAGGAGAACGGAGACACAAACTTCATCTCTATGCTGATTCTTATTGCAGTAGCTGTATTCTTAGCAAGTGCATTTAAGACAGTAGGTAAGGAACTTTTGGAGCTGGTAGGCCAGAAGGTATCTACCTTCATCAACAGCACTGCTAACTAAGCCGAAGGAAAAATTGAATATGGTGTGCAATAAGAAAGATTACGAAGCTTAGAATCGAAAGGGCAGAGCTCTTAGTTCAGGCGTAGTAAAGCTTAAGGCACCAATCAGGGAGAAGACACAGCA
>CAUUUY010000005.1:0-15578 GCA_963548305.1 uncultured Oribacterium sp. | reverse complement strand
GTAATTATTGCTATTTTCATCCCATCCATCCTAGATTCTATGAAATATGCTACACTTCCTTGGGCCTGTTATACTAGTAAAGCCTACGCAGAGGAAGCCCAAAGAAGATTTTAGTCACCTAACCAACGGCACTCTTCCTTGAATACTGAATTAAGTATAGCTTACTCAAAGTATAATCTCAATCTCTTTTCCGAATTGTCGGACTATACCCATAATTTCATGAACAGTTCCGTAAGCAATTTCATGGGCAATTTCGTGGGATATTTCACGGGATACATTCCCTGTAAAATGAGGAAAATCCCTGCTTTTTCTGTAAAAACAGATGCCAAAGAAGCAATAAAAAACCTAGGTTTCAAGCCAATTTAGGCTTAATTCCCAGGTTTCTCAATTCCTGCGGGAGATGGGACTTGAACCCACACGTCCTATCGGACACAAGATCCTTAGTCTTGCCTGTCTGCCATTCCAGCACTCCCGCGCAACAGAGGAAATTCTATCACAATTTCCTCTACTGTGCAAGTATTTTTCTTACGGAAGCAAAAAGTTTATGCCAAATTTATTCCGGCGAATAAATGATTAGCTTTTTAGCTTTTCTACTATTCCGACTTATTGTCGGTAGCCTTTGTTTCTTCCTTTTTCTTTCTGCCTCTCCGAACGGGCTTTTCCACACTTGCAGTTTCTGTTTTCTTGTTATCAGCCTTAGCTTTTACAGATTTCTCAGAAGTCTTTTCATTGGAAGTCTTAGTACCGGTCTTTGGTTTTGATGTTTTTTCTTCCTTCGCTGTACTTGTCTTCTCTTTGGTCTTTGCCTTAGCGTTTTTTTCTGTGGTCTTGGTCCGAGTCGACTTGCTTTCCGACTTTTCCTCTCCTGCCTTAGACTTCGTAGACTTTCTTACCGGCTTTGCTTTTGTAGCTTTGGAATCGTTTTTGCTTTCTGCAGCCTTCTCCGCGTCCTTGACCTTAGCGTCCTTGACCTTAGCATCCTTGACCTTAACGTCCTTGGCCTTAACTTTCTTTTCCTTTACTGCTTTATCAGTCTTTCCGCTATTCTCCTCTGATTCCGCTTTTCCTTGCTTCTCCGTCTTCTTTTCTTTTACAGACTTGGACTCTTCCTTGGAAGCATCCTTTCCATGTTCCTTAGAACCATCCTTACTATGTTCTTTAGAACTGTCCTTTACTACTGTTTTAGTATTGACCTTTGCAGCTACTTTAGCACTGTACTGCGACACCGCTTTCGCATTGTCCTGGCTCGGTTCCTGATTAGAAGCTTGTCCAGAAGCCTGTGTTCCGTTTTCCTTCTTTCCGTTGGAACGTCTTCTTCTACGATTGTGATGTCTTTGCCGTTCCTTCTGCTCTACAGGATGATTGTCCGTTGCCGTTGTCGCATCCTCCTGTACAGCCCCATCTTTTCCTGCATCGGGAGACTTTTTCTCTTCCGTTTTCTTAGACTCTTCCGCCGAGGTTTCGGAAATGCTGTCTTCAGCTACTTCCTCTACATCCACACGCTTCATTCTTTTTAAAACCGGATCATAAATATACTGGATTTGATTAGAAGGTCTTCCAGCATTTGCTTTCTTTTCCGTCTTAGGATAAATACGATTCACGGTTTCTATCGAACTCTTGGAGGAATCCTCATGCTTCGCTTCTTCCGGCTTGGTGTTATCTGCGGTTTTAGCTTCCTCTCGAGAATCCAAATCTTCTTTTTCTTTAGCAGCAACAGTTTCTTCTGTAGCTCCATCGGAAGATAGTTCTTTCTCGAAGCTTTCAGCATGATCCTCATCCGGATAAAGCTTTTCTTCCTTGATACTTGCAGAATAATCCACGGAAAAATGCTCTCCGTCATTTTCCTCCTCCACCAAAGAAGCATAGCTTACATCTTCCTTTGCCAAAGGATTCGGTAAGAGCTCTACCGGCTCCAAATGACTGTTCACGTCCAGGAATTGATTTTTTCTTCTTCTGTAATTGTTTCTGTAGCTTAATGTCGGTCTGGTAGGAACATTGTTGGTGGTTTCAAAGGCATCAATAAGCTGTACCTTTTGGTTTCTCTCCTTGGCTCTTCTGATTCTTTCATCGTCATTGGCCACAGAATGGAGAAAACACTCTTCAATGGTCTCTCCCAAAAGAATTTCCGCACCTCTTAAGCTATGCCAAAAGTCTCGAACCGCAGCATAGCCCTTGTCCTTGGAAACAATGCAAATCTTTTCTCCCGTATCCAAAAACATTCCCGTTGTGGAAGCAATGTACATATCCAATGCATTGCTGTGCTGTTTTAAAAGCTTCACCATTCTTACATGGACAGACTTTTCCTTTAAATCCTCTACTACGCCCTTCTGTAAAGCAGAATTCTCATCACTGTAGTACACCACCAAGGTATCCTGCTCTGTCAGATAATGATACCCCTCAAAGCCGCTGGCATGGGTATTTTCAAAATCCACTAAAAAAATCACAACTTATTCTCCTTTTTCACATAAAGTCATCGTTATGATTATCCTGGGATAAAAAGCCGAAGAATTCTCCTTCATCCAATTTTCGGAGAATAAGCTTAGCTTCCTCCAAAGGACAAGGCAGTGCTCCCTCTTTACAATATAGAACTTCAGAAATCATCACCACGGTTTCTGCATTTTCCTGCTTCAGACTGGGAACCAGCACAAAATCTCCCACGGAAATATTGTCCTCTAAGCTCCTAAAATAACTAGGCTTTCCATTCGGTTCAGATAAACAGCTTAGAAAAATATGTTCTCCCTCTTTCACACCATGTCGATACAGTCTTGGATCAAAAAGAGAACCGAATACACCGTAGTAGGACAAGGTCTTATGAAAATCCTCCAATAAGTCTTCCCAGTCATCCGGAAGACCATAGCGATCATAGGACCTCTTTACCTGAAAATACCGACCATCCCGATATTGAATTGTAATCTCTAAAAGGGCCGGACTCTCTTCCCCTATGCTTCCCTCACTCTGATCATAATGTTGAAAATAACGTTCTATATTGCCCAAAAGATAATCCACGATTTTGGGTATAAAGTACTCATGCTTTACCGAAGGAAGCTTATTCATGTTCTGCAGGTAAACAAGGCTTTGACTTTCTCTGGAAAGAAGCAGGGTTTCTTCAAAAAAGACATCCTCTCTTTCTTCTTTCTGAGTCAAAGGATTCCAGCTTACATTCTCCCTTTCCTCTTCCACACGTAAGGAAAAACGCATAATCTGATGAGAATTCGCGCTGTTCACCTCAGCCGTCAGTCTGTTTAAAGAAGCAATAAAACGGTTCCAACTTCCCGGAACACTATTAATCCCTTGATACTCTTTCGCCTCTTGATTCTCTTCTTTATACAGCAAAAACCAACGGAAGGAAAATGCAGGAATACCTCCTTTTTTTTCCTGAAAATAGCTACGCTTCCACTTCGGTATGGCACACTCATCTAAAGAGTTTAAGAAGCTTTCCGAAGATTCTTTGGGCACATTCAAGACAAGAGCCGGACCCTCATCCTCTACAGGAGCATCATAGGCATACTTAATCCGACCATTCTTCATCCAAATGTTCAATGAGCTTTCCCCTACACCCAGTCCGTCCAGCTTTAAATTCAAGTACTCCAGCATGAAGCCTCTCCTTTCTCTTTAGTTAGCTTCATTATAACGTATCGTTTCAAAAAATACAGCAAAGTTCTAAAAAATAATGCTTGATTTTCAAAAAAGCTAATGGTATACTGGCACAGTTGACTGAGACGAGGTGTGATAATGGTAGTCGGCCAGCCTGGAAAGTTGGTGCCCGTTCTGCGGGTTGTGGGTTCAAGTCCCATCCTCGTCGCTAAGATAAAGAGCCTTGATTTATGTAAGAAACGACATAAATCAAGGCTTTTTTCTTACCTTAATCCACCAAAAAGAAGCTGTAAAAAATCGAAATAAGAATTTTTCGACAATATAGGTCTGAAATTATGGGGTAGTCTGAGCCCGATACTTGCGAAAAACAAGTAGAACGCAGTTTTTCGCTTAGTATCCGCTAGGTGGCGAAGCTAGCGAGAGCGTGCCCCAAATTTCAGACCTATATTGAATAGGAAATTTAGTTTGATTTTTACAGCCCCTTTTAATCGAACTTTCCGGAATACTTGTCAATCTTTCCTTCATCCGCATCCTTAAAAATTTCATCCATGGTTCTCCAACCAAGTACAGCACACTTTACTCTGGCTGGCATGTGAGAAATATCCTCCAGGATTCCGGCTTCTTCCAGCTCTTCCTTCTCCTCCTCCGTAATCTTTCCCCGAATCATGCGCAGAAAGATTTCAGAAAGCCGAAGAGCTTCGTCCTTTGTTTTTCCTATGATTAAATCGCACATAATATCTGCACTGGCCTGAGAAATTGCACAGCCGTCTCCATCAAAGCTGGCTTCGGAAATAACATTATCCTTATCCAACTTTAAATACAAGACGATATCGTCTCCACAGCTGGGGTTCACTCCCTCTAAAGAAAAGCTGGCATCCTCCATCTTATACTTATTGTTTGGTCGAATATTATGTTCTGTTAAAATCTCATTATAGTAGGTGTTACTCCCCATATCCCATCACTCCTCGAATAGTTTTTAATGCCGCTAAAAAGGCATCCACATCTTCCTTTGTATTGTAAAGACCAAGACTGACTCTGGTGGTACTTGGTGTTCCCAGGAATTTCATCAAAGGCTGGGCACAGTGGTGTCCCGCCCGGACGCAAACCTGATTGGAATTGAAAATGGCTGCAATATCATGGGGATGAACCCCGTCAATGGTAAAGGTTACAATGCCATGATGTCTTTTCGGATCCTTGGAACCAATGATGTGTACATGGGGGATTTTCTCCATTCCCTCCATGAGATAAGCACAGAGCTCCGCCTCTCTTTCCTCAATAAAGGAAAATCCGACTTTATCAAGAAAAGAAATCGCCGCTGTAAGACCAACCGCACCGCCAACATTTACCGTACCCGCCTCAAACTTATGAGGAAGCTCTGCCCAGGTGGCGCCTTCCTTGGTCACATATTCAATCATTTCTCCGCCGAAAAGGAAGGGAGGCATCTTTTCCAGAAGCTCCTTCTTTCCGTATACGGCGCCGATTCCCATGGGAGCATAGAGCTTATGACCGGAAAATACCAAAAAGTCCACATCCAAATCCTGAACATCCACCTTGGTGTGGGGAACGGACTGGGCTCCGTCACAAACAAATACCGCTCCAATTTCATGCGTAAGCTTTGCAAACAGTTTAATGTCCTGAATATTCCCAAGAACATTGGAAACCTGAGCCATGGCCACCAGCTTTACCTTTGGATTTAATACTGCCCGGAAGCTTTCTTCCGTAATAATGCCCTCTTCATTGGGCTCCAGAAAATGAAGCTTCAGCCCCTTTTCCTTTGCCAGCTGCTGCCAGGGAATAAAATTACTGTGATGCTCCGAAATCGGAAGCATGATTTCATCCCCCTCCTGCAAAAAGGCTCTGCCATAGGTATAGGCGATAAGATTCAATCCCTCGGTAGCATTTCTTACAAAGATGATTTCCGCGCTTTCCTTCGCATTCAGGAACTTCGCCACAGCTTCTCTTGCCTCTTCATAGGCTTCCGTAGCCTTTAAAGAAAGCTCGTAGAGCCCACGGAGAGGGTTGGCATTTTCCGCATGATAATAATGCTCCATTGCTTCCAAAACCTGCTTTGGCTTCTGGGTAGTTGCCGCATTATCCAAGTAGGCAAAGCTTCCTGTTTTGAAAATAGGAAAATCTTCTTTTAATTTTTTCGCCAATTCCTCTCTTGCCAATTCCATTATTCCTCTTCCTTACCCTTTCCTCGGATAGTCTCCTCAATATATGCCTGAATACTCTTATCGGAAATGCTGTGAATAACATTTTCCATTCTGGCTTCCGCCATCAGCTCATAGGTACTCTCCAAATCCATGCCCCTACTTTGCATATAAAAGACACTGTCTTCGTCCAAACGACCGATGGTAGCACCGTGGTTTCCTTCCACATCATCCTCATCACAAAGAATGACCGGGATGGTCTGATTTACCACATTGTCATCCATCAAAAGTACATTTTCCTGCTCATTACCGCAGGCGCCCTTTGCCCCATGCTTTAGGTCAATGGTGCCCCGGAAAATTTTAAAGGCTTCCCCTCTCAGCACACCGTCACAGTAAATATGAGATTCACTCTTCTTTCCGAAGTGATTTACCAAAAGGTTATAGTCCGCTCTTTCCTGCTTCTCTAAGAAGTAGCCAAGATGCAATTCCGCCTCACTATGGTCTCCTAAAAGGTCAGCCCGATAGCCCACATGGGCACTCTTTCCGCAAAGATGAATTGCGCTAAGCTTTACCTTCGCAGATTCCTGAAGCTGCAAAGATAAGTCATCATAGCTTTGGAATGCATCACCGAACTTACTCACCAAAATCAGATTCAGCTCCGCGTTCTTTTCCAAAATAAACTTTTCCTGTAAATAAGCGGATCCTGCTGCATTCTCCTCAGATTCTCTATGCAAGAAGAGAGTAAACTTTGCCCCCTCCTCCAGATAGAAACGGAAGGAAGAATGCTGGTTCTCTTTACTCTCATAAAGAAAATGCATAATCATGGGAGCCTTGGCTTCACCCTTTTTAATGCGATAGCCGGTGCTTTCACAGCCGTCTTCCTTGGCAAGACCGGCTAATTCCTCACCCAAACCGCTGACTACTTCAGAGAAGTCTCCCTCTCCTCTAGTGGCCTCTTCTTCTATTTCCGGTGTAAAGGATTGAAATGCACCCTCAATCTTAATTTTACTTTCATTCATTTTCAGCCAGCGAAATGTAGGAACCGGCATTTTATTGATAATTAATTCTTCTGTACGCACAATTCCTCCTTCCTAGCCGATGGCTCCAACCATCTCCAAACGAATCAGGTTGTTCATCTCCACCGCATACTCCAACGGTAGCTCCTTGGAAACGGAGTCCGCAAATCCGCTGACAATCAAAGACTTGGCCTCCTCCTCGGGAATACCGCGGGACATCAGATAAAATACAGCTTCATCGGAGATTCTTCCAATCTTTGCCTCATGCCCCACATCCGCCTGATTGGTACGAACATCAATGGCGGGAACCGTATCGGAACGGGACTGGTCATCCAGCATCAAAGACTGACAGGATACCGCAGACTTTGCATTTTTCGCCTGATTTTGGATTACTACTGCAGAACGATAGGTAGAAATACCGCCACTCTTGGAAATGGAACGAGTATTGATATAGGAACTGGTATCTTTTCCGATATGCACCATCTTGGCTCCGGTATCCAGATTCTGCCCTGCTCCCGCAAAGGTTACGCCGGTGAACTCCGCCCTGGCATTGTCACCCTTTAAAATGGTCATGGGGTAGAGGTAGGAAATATGGGAACCGAAGGAACCGGAAACCCACTCCATAATACCGTTTTCTTCCACTCTGGCTCTTTTGGTGTTTAAGTTATACATATTCTTGGACCAGTTCTCGATGGTGGAATAGCGAAGCTTTGCATTCTTTCCAACGAAAAGCTCAACACATCCCGCATGGAGGTTTGCCACATTGTACTTCGGTGCGGAACAGCCTTCGATAAAGTGTAACTCCGCTCCCTCATCCACGATGATTAAAGTATGTTCAAACTGTCCTGCTCCCGGCGCATTCAAACGGAAATAGGACTGGAGGGGAATCTCAACATTTACCCCCTTGGGAACATAAACGAAGGAACCTCCGGACCATACTGCCCCGTGAAGAGCTGCAAACTTATGGTCTGTCGGGGGAACTAGCTTCATAAAATGCTTCTCAATCATTTCCCCGTAGGGACCGTGAAGGGAGGACTCAATATCGGAATAAACCACACCCTTAGCCGCTACCTCTTCCTGCAGGTTGTGATATACAAGCTCCGAGTCATACTGAGCGCCAACACCTGCTAAGCTCTTTCTTTCCGCCTCCGGAATACCGAGCTTTTCAAAGGTATTCTTAATATCCTCAGGAACCTCTTCCCAGTCTGCGGACATCTTGGTTTTCGGCTTAACATAGGTCACAATATTGTCCATGTTCAAGTCGGAGATATCCGGTCCCCAGTTGGGGATATCTGTTTTATGATAAACTTCCAGGGCCTTTAGACGAAAATCTCGCATCCACTGAGGATCATTTTTCTTATCCGAAATCTCCTCTACGATTTCCGGCGTTAAGCCCTCTTTGATTTTATAGAAGTCGCTGTCCTTTTCTTCATATCGAAAATCATATAAAGAACGATCAATATCTTGAACTTCTGTTCTTTCCTTTGCCATACTATCCTCTAGCTTTCCAAATAAAAGGATTTATTCCTTCTCCAAAAAAGATTCAAAACCTTCGTTGTTGATTTTATCTACCAGGCTTCCGTCTCCCTCAGCCTTCATCACACCGTTAATCACCACATGAGTCTTATCCACTGTTAAGGACTCTAAAATTCTTGTGGAGTGGGTGATAATTAAAAGGGAGCCCTCCATATTCTTCTGATACTCCTTGATTCCTTCGGAAACGGTTCTTACCGCGTCCACATCCAGTCCGGAATCGGTCTCATCCAGAATAGCGAGGCCGGGCTTTAACATAAGAAGCTGTAAAATCTCCGCCTTCTTCTTCTCACCACCAGAGAAGCCCACATTTAAATCACGCTCTGCATAGCTGTGATCCATTCCCAAAATATCCATGGACTTCTTTAGCTCCTTACGAAAATCCCAAAGGCGGATTCTCTGTCCAAAGCGCTGTTCCATAGCGGAACGAATGAAGTTTCCAAGGCTTACTCCCGGAACCTCCAAGGGATTTTGGAAGGAAAGGAAAATTCCTCTCTTAGCTCTCTTATCCACAGCCTCATGGGTAATATCTTCCCCGTCAAAAAGAATCTGTCCGTTGGTAATGCTGTAGCGTGGATTTCCCATAAGAGCATTGCCCAAGGTGGACTTTCCTGCTCCGTTTGGTCCCATCAGCACGTGAGTTTCTCCCTTATTGATGGACAGGTTCACATTCTTTAAAATTCCTTTTTCTTCTACTGAAACGGATAAATCTTTTATCTTTAGTAATTCCGCCATATTCCCTCCAACTATATAAAGACCTTTCTGTCTTATCATTAAGATGCTTCGACTTGCCACCGAAAACCAATCTGCACGAAAGGTACGGTTTCATTCCGTGATTCTTTAATTCTGAACCAATAACAACAATTCATAACATCTTCTTGACTATGTTTCGGATTATAAACGAGGCAAAATCAAGTGACAATACTATTCCTAGTAATTTTATAGGATTATAAGAAAAAAAACAAAAGAAGAGGAAAAAAGCCTGTAATATCAAGCCTTTTCCTCTTCTTTCAGTTATTCATAACTAACTATTTTTAAAGAATTTCTTTTTCTAATTCACTATATAAATATTTTTTATCGGATGCTGTTTTTCAAAAATATTTTTTAAAGCTCTTTACAAAACACTCCGACAAAATGTGGGAAAATTTTATTTATGACAGGAATTCTTTTAAAGATAGCTACTAAAATTAGCGCAGTAATATCTTTAGCGTATACTTTTCAAGGCTATTAAGCGAACTCCGGTTTGACAGAAGTCATTTACCAAAACATCTCCGATTCGGATGGGTATAGGTACTCGGAAACTTTTACAAAATGCCTCCGCCTCTAAAAATTTCTCCTTGGGAATGGCTTTTTCCGTCTTTACCGGAAGAAATTCCTTAGAACCGATTAGGCGAATCTCTGAAAGAAAGCTAGCCTTGGTCTCTGAAATCTCTCTTTCGGCAAAGGCCTTTCCTCTTCCACATCCATTGCCTGTGACGGAAATCAGTCTGTTTCCTTCGTAGCTGACTTCCAAGGTACAGCCTCTTCTACAGTTCATACAAGTCATCTTTGTTTCCAAATTTATCCCTCTTTCCGTAAGTAAAAATCTATTGTCAAAATACGCTTTTCCTTTGATGCTCTTTTCCTTTAATCTTCTTTACCGAAGCCGAAACTTGCTTCCAATGCTTTTTTCCAGCCCCGTACTTTTTCTTCTCTTTGCTCCCGTGTCATCTTGGGAAAGAACTCCATTTCCACATGATGCCGTTCCTCCAGGCTGTCCATAGATTCATAGAGCCCTACAGAAAGTCCCGCAAGATAGGCCGCTCCCAAGGCAGTAGTTTCAATAGAACGGGGACGTATCACGGAGGCTTGCATTAAATCCGCCTGAAACTGCATGAGAAAATTATTACCGGAGGCTCCCCCATCCACCCGAAGACTTCTCAGACGTTGTCCCATATCCTGCTCCATGGCCAAAAGCAGGTCTCTGCTTTGAAAGGCAATGGACTCCAAGGCGGCCCGGATAATGTGATTTTTATTCACACCTCTGGTAAGACCGGTAATACTGCCTCTGGCAAAGGGATCCCAGTAGGGCGCTCCAAGTCCTGTGAATGCCGGCACGATATAGCAACCGTTGCTGTCCTCCACCTTGGAAGCAAAATATTCCGAATCCTCCGCCTTATCCAACATGTGCAACTCATCTCTTAGCCACTGAATGACCGCTCCTCCTACATAAACCGAGCCCTCTAAAGCGTACTGCACCTTCCCGTCAATGCCCCAGGCAATGGTACTCAGCAAGCCGTGTTTTGAAAGAATAGCCTGATTTCCTGTATTCATCAGCATAAAACAGCCTGTACCGTAGGTATTTTTCACATCTCCCTTTTGGAAGCAGCATTGTCCGAAAAGAGCCGCCTGCTGATCTCCAGCCACTCCACAGATAGGAACAGGCCTTCCCAAAAATTCCGAATCCACCTCACCGAAAAAGCCGGAGGAGGGATTCACCTTGGGAAGCATTGCCTTGGGAATTCCAAAGAAGGACAGAAGCTCCTCATCCCATTCCAAGCTGTGAATGTTAAACAGCAGCGTTCTTGAGGCATTAGTATAATCCGTCACAAAACAGTTTCCCTTACTCAGCTTATACATCAGCCAGGTATCCACGGTACCGAAACATAGTTCTCCTGCCTCCGCCCTTTCCTGAGCCCCCTCCACATGATCTAAAATCCAGCGGATTTTCGTGGCGGAAAAATAAGGGTCAAAAACCAGACCGGTTTTTTCCCGAATTTTTTCTGAAATCTCCGGATAGGCCTTTTGTGCTTCCTTAATCCATTCCGTAGTTCTTCTGCACTGCCAGACAATAGCAGGATAAATGGCCTGTCCCGTCTTTCTATCCCAAACAATGGTACTTTCCCTTTGATTGGTAATACCGATGGCTAATAAAGATGCAGAGGGAATCCCCGATTTTTCCAGACATTCTCTTGCTACCGCTAACTGGCTTTGCCAGATTTCATTGGGATGATGCTCCACATAACCGGGCTTCGGATAATACTGGGGAAACTCTTTTTGAGCCTTGAAAACAGACTCTCCCTCTTCGTTAAAAAGGATGGCTCTGGTACTGGTGGTACCTGCATCTAAGGCCATGATATATTTTTTCATTTCATATCCTTTCTATAATTGCCTGATAATTTCTCTTTACTGCAAACTTTCTTTGCCTGCCTGAATATTTATTACACTTTATGCTCTTTATTGTTTAAAGATTTCATTTATATACCACGCAAAACATTTCTTCTCTAAATTCTTTTCTCCGTAAATTCCGGAATAAAGCTTTCTTTGGCACTTTCCGCCTCTTGAATATAGGCGTTTTGAATACCCAGGTTCTCTGCATAGCTTAGCCATTTTTCATACTCTTTTCCGTAGACTCGACGGTCAATCTCCGGGTAAGCCTCAAGATTTCCATAAGGAATGTATTGCCGAAGTAAACTATACAATATATTTTCTCCATACTCTTCATAGGCATATTTCAGAACTTTTTTTGCCTGATAAACCTGATTGGGAAGGAGCAAATGTCGAAGAATCACACCTTTTTGTAAAAGCCCCACTCTATACTCAAGTTCGGGACACTGTCGTACACACTCCGCCAGAGCTTCCTTTGCCCTCATCGGGTAGTCCTTTGCCTTGGAATAGCGTAAAGCTGTGTCTTCCCTGATATATTTAAAATCAAAAAGATAAATATCAATAAGCCCTTCACAGCTTGCCAATACCTCCCTGCTTTGATATCCGGAGCAGTTCCATACAAAGGGCAGGCTAAAGCCTCTTTTCTTAGCCAAGCGAATCGCTTCTAAAATCCCCGGAAGATAATGCTCTCCCGTAACCAGATTGATATTATGACAGCCCAGCTTTTCCAAGCTCAGAAAATGCTGATAAAGCTCTTCAACAGAAATCGCCTCCCCGATTTCTCCCCGAGAAAGCTTTTGATTTTGGCAAAAAACACAGGACAGGCTACAGTAAGAAAAGAAAATAGTTCCGCTTCCCTTGCTTCCGGAAAGACAGGGCTCCTCCCAAAAATGGGGAGCTGCTCTACCGATATGCATGATACTTCCCGCATGGCAAAATCCCCGTTCACCTTTAAACCGGTTCACCTTACATTCCCTTGGGCAAAGTCTACAGGAAGCATAGGAAAGAATACTTTGCTTCTCTTCTCCTCGAACCGTATGAAATTTCTCTTCTTGTATTATATTAGATTTCTCTTCCTGTATTTCATCTATTTCCCGTATTTGCGACATTTTCGATATTTTATCCTCATTTTTCCCGCTTATTCTATTTAAGTCCGGCTTGTAAGCCCTCTAAAAAGCTGATACAATTCCTTTGATTTCACAATTATTTATCAGAATAAAGGAGTGTATTATGGCAAATCCTATTGTACGCATTACGATGGACAGTGGCAAGGTGATTCGTTTGGAACTGTATCCTGAAACTGCTCCCATTACCGTAGAGAACTTTTTAGACCTGGTAAAGAAGGGCTTTTATAACGGACTGACCTTCCACCGTATTATTTCCGGCTTTATGATTCAGGGAGGAGACCCGGATGGAAACGGAATGGGCGGCCCCGGTTACAGCATTAAGGGAGAGTTTAAGAGTAACGGTGTAGACAACCCCTTAAAGCATGAAAAGGGTGTTATTTCTATGGCTCGTTCCATGGATCCCAACTCTGCCGGCTCCCAGTTCTTTATTATGCATGAAGCAGCTCCTCATTTGGATGGACAGTATGCTGCATTCGGAAAGGTCATCGAAGGCTTGGATGTAGTAGATGAAATTGCTTCCGTAGAAACCGGTTTTCAGGATGCTCCTGTAGAAAAGGTAATCATGGAAAAGGTAGAAGTAGAAGCCTAAAAATCCAGACTTGAATACGGAATATTTGATAGCACAAACTTCATTTCAACCAGCGGCAAAAGCAAGGGCTTTCCTTTTGGAAAGCCCTTAAAAAATCCCCCTCTCCTGAGAGAGGGGGGAACTATGGCTATAAGCCGGGTTATGTTAAAAATGGTCATCTATCTAGGACTTATGTCGCCATAAGCCTCAAGCGGTTTACCCGAGGGCAGGCGAGCCACCTTATGCCCTCTGTTTAACCTTGCTTCGGATGGGGTTTACATAGCATTTCCTGTTACCAGGAAACCGGTGGTCTCTTACACCCCCTTTTCACCCTTACCGGAAACCGGCGGTTATTTTCTGTTGCACTTTCCTGTGAGTCACCTCAACCTGACGTTATCAGGCATCCTGCTCTATGAAGCCCGGACTTTCCTCTCCTGCACTTGGCAGCAGCGACCATTCACCTTAGTTCCGTTAAAGTCTATCTTATGAAATTCTTTTTTGTCAAGAAAATCCATTTTCCTTTATACATTTTCCTTAATACAAATGTTGCAAATATTCCCCGGTTTCCCGGTTATACAGCATCTCTTCTTTCATGTTTCTATACTGCAAAGGACTTACCCCTATTTTCTGCCGAAAAATCTTGGAAAAGCTTAAAGGGTCATGATAGCCCACCATATAGGCAATTTCCGCTATGGACTTTCCGGTTCTCCGAAGCATAGCCTTGGCATTTTGCATCCGGATATAGAGTAAATATTCCTTGGGAGAGTAACCGGTATCTTTTTTAAAGCTGTTAAAAAGATGGGCGCGGTGGATTCCCATTTCCTTCGCTAAAGCAGTAATGGAGATATCTTCATGATAATGCTCATCCAGATAGGCTCTCACTCTGGCACTGTGACTGCCTAAATCCTTTAACGGTCCTCCCCAATGCGTTTCTTCCTGCTTTCCCCTGAGAAGATTGGCAAAAAACAAGTGCATATAGGCGCTTCTGGATAATTGCTCTTCAATGGTATAATCCTGTTTTTGTAATATTTTATTGATATACAACAATAGATTATCCATCTGATGCACGATTCCCACCGGTTTTTCCTTGCTAAAGCCGGCTTCGGTAAAAAAACTGTCCGCATCCACTCCCCGCACGCCAATCCAAAAATAAGACCAGGGCTCCGTTAAATCCGCCTCATACCAGGCCTCTACGTGAGGATATAAAAGAAAAGCATTCCCTTTGGATAAATGATAATACTCTCCGTTAACGAATAATGTCCCTACACCGGAATAGACCACATGCAAAAGATACAAATTTCGCTTATTCGGTCCATAACGATGTCCCGGAACACAACGTTCTTTTCCGCAATACATCAGCTGTAGGTCGGAAGCCTTATTCTCAGCGTCCTGAAAATTCAAAGAACGCTGTTCCTCCCCCAAAAAACAACCAAAGGGATCTTTTACAAAATCTACAGTTTGTCTATCCATCTTTTATTTCCTAAGACTTGGCATCAATCTTGAAAAGGATGGAGGCAAAGTCTCCTCCCTTCCTGCTTAAATCATCTCTGGAAATAGGAATTCCCACTTCCATAAGCTCACTTCCGTAAGCCAGATAATCCAAGCTCTTCTTTTCCAAATTAAAGGAAGCATGTAAAACAGGATTTTCCAATCTTTCCAAACAGGGGCTTAAATCTGCCGAAACCCTGTATAGGCGATCCGCCTCCAAGCCCTTTAGCTTAAAGCGAATCCAGGAAGCATTCACATGATTTAAGGTCTGGAAATACATGGCCAAGGCCCGGTCCTTCTTGGGAGATACCACCATAAAGGCAGTTTCATTTCCCTTGAAAGGAGAACGAAGGCGATAAAAATCTCCGTCGATCTGAATCAGCTTCCGATACTCCTTCATAAACTGAATCTGCTTCTTCACCTCTTCAATTTCCTTCTCCGGAAGAAGATTTAAATCCAGCTCATAACCGAAGGTTCCGAAGTAAGCCATATTGGCTCTGGTTTCCAATGGGGTATTTCTATAAAGCTGCTGGTTAGGAACCTGAGATACATGGGAACCGATACTGACAATGGGGTAGGCAATGGAGGTTCCGTACTGAATCTTTGCTCTCTCCGCCGCATCCGAGTCATCACTGCACCAGGTCTGGGGAGCGTAGTACATCAGTCCCGCATCATATCTGGCTCCGCCGCTGGCACAGGATTCAAAAAGCACATCAGGGAACTCCGTAGTCAGACGATGATACAAATCATAGACTCCAAGAATATATCTATGCATCATCTCTCCCTGTCTTTCCGCATCCAGTGCAGCAGAATAGGGCTCGGACATATAGCGGTTCATATCCCACTTAATATAGGAAATGGAGGATTCTCTAAGAATCTTTGCCATCTTTCCGTAGATATAGTCCACAACCTCTTTTCTGGAATAATCCAATACATGCTGGTGTCTGGCATG
>CAUUUY010000004.1:0-18493 GCA_963548305.1 uncultured Oribacterium sp. | reverse complement strand
ATTTAACTCTTCCCCCTGTATGGTCCTTAAGTCCATCCAGTAATCATCTTCCCAGATTCTTCCGATAATCGGAGTCTTTCCTTTTCGAAGTCTGGCTTCCAGCTGAGATACGGAAAGCTTTTCCGGATGATAAACCAAAGCATAGCTATCCATATAAGTATCCGGTAGAGAACCGCCTCCCACCTGCGCCTTAGAGGGCTGCAAAGAATATTCTCCGGGGATAGATTCCTTTTTGAACAAACGAAGCAATGCTTCTCCTCGCCTTTTTACCACGCTCTGCTCTTCAGACAGCATACGAAGTACCGGGATTCTTTCTTCAATTCCCTCTTCCTTAAGATATTCTAAAAAGCATAGCTCCAAGGCAGTAATGGTCAGCTTATCTACCCGAAGGGCTCTGGTAAGAGGATTTTTCTTCATTTGATCAATATATTCTTTTTTTCCGATAATAATTCCGGCCTGAGGGCCTCCCAAAAGCTTATCTCCACTAAAGCAAACCACATCCACACCAGCTTCGATGGCTTCCTGTACCGTCGGTTCGTGGGGAAGGCCGTATTTCTCCAAAGGAAGGAGCACGCCGGAGCCTAAATCTTCAACAATAGGAACTCCGGTTTCCAGAGAAAGCGGCTTTAATTCCCTGGCCTCTACCGACTCCGTAAAACCGCAAATTTTATAATTGCTGGTATGCACCTTTAAAAAGGCTTTGGTATTCTCATTGACCACTTCCACATAATCTTGATAATGGGTTTTATTGGTGGTTCCCACTTCCCGCATCTCCGCCCCGGAAGCGGCACAAACATCCGGAATACGGAATTTTCCGCCAATTTCCACCATCTCTCCCCGGGATACCACAACCTCTCCTCCCTTGGCCAGGGTAGAGAGAATCAATAAAACCGCCGAAGCATTGTTATTGACCACCATGGCATCCTCTGCGCCGGTGATTTTGCAAATGCTGTCCTTAATATGACTGTAGCGCTCTCCCCGCTCTCCCTTTTCCAAGTCATATTCCAGGTTGGAGTAGGAAGAAAGCATCTTGGCGAGCTCCTGTCCGATTTTCGGAGAAAGCAAAGCACGACCAAGGTTGGTATGTAAAATGGTTCCTGTGGCATTAATCACCTTCCTGAGCTTCGGCTTTACATCGCCCTCGATACGTTCCGTAATCCGACTGTAAAGAGAAGAAAAGGCCTGTTCTATCCGACTTTCCTCTTCTTCCTCCCGAACGCATTTTCGGAGATTTTCCACCTCAAGTCTTACGCAGTCCGTAACATAGGATAAGCCGTAATCCTGAATAAAGGAGAGAATCTGCTCCTCCTCCAATATGTTGTCAATTTTGGGAATTCTTCTAAAAAATGCATTTCTATCCATGGTCTTCTTCCTTTTCTCTTGTGTTTATACTTTCTTTAGAATCCATTGTACCATAAATTCACTAAAGGACAGCTACATTGAGAGAAAAACTCCGGGATTTCCATCTGAATTTTATGTATAAAAAAGAGCTTAGAAGAAATGCTTTAAAGGAGTATCTCCCAAGCCTTCATTCTAAGCTCTAAATATCTACGAATCTTTATAAAAATTGCTTTGATAAAGTATTGTTTTAACAAAACATCATTTTTATAAAATATCGTTTTTATAAAATAGTATTTTTATAAGCTGCTGTTTTTTCCTGCTGTTTGTAAACGGATAAGCGCACGATAAAGCTTTGCCTGATTTCGAAGTCTTTGTTCTTCGGAAAGCTTTTCATCCTGAATCTTCTTCTCAGCTCGCTCCTTGGCTCTCTCAGCACGATCAACATCGATTTCCTCGCTCCACTCAAAGGTGGTGGGAATCAATCGACAATGGTTGTCCATCATGGAAAGCATTCCTCCGATACAGGCTGCCTTTCTCTCGCTACCATCCTTCATAATCACTTTGGCTGTACCCATACCTACCGCTGTGCAGTAGTTGATATGGTGTGCCATGATAGCCAGGTCTCCTGTAATGGTTCTTAAGCTGACACGTTCCACTTCATCGTCAAATTTTTGCCCATCCATAGAAACAATCTCTAAATGGAAGTTTGCCATAAAGGTCCCTCCTTACTGTTTCTTAGCTTTTTCAAAAACTTCATCGATATTTCCTACTAAGAGGAAAGCAGACTCAGGAAGCTCGTCACATTCTCCGTTCAAAATCATCTTAAAGCCGCGGATAGTTTCCTTTAATGGAACATACTTTCCTGCAAGACCGGTAAACTGCTCTGCTACAGAGAAGCTCTGAGACAGGAAGTTCTGAATCTTTCTGGCACGGAAAACGCTAATCTTATCTTCCTCGGACAATTCATCCATACCCATGATGGCGATGATATCCTGTAATTCCTTATATCTCTGGAGTACCTGCTGTACACCTCTTGCCACCTGGTAGTGCTCTTCTCCTACGATTTCCGGAGTAAGAATACGGCTGGTGGAATCCAGAGGATCTACCGCAGGGTAAATTCCCTTACTTGCGATGTCTCTGGACAATACGGTGGTCGCATCCAAGTGGGTAAATGTTGTTGCAGGCGCCGGGTCGGTAAGGTCATCCGCAGGCACATAAACCGCCTGAACGGAGGTGATAGATCCCTGCTTTGTGGAAGTAATACGCTCCTGCAAAGCACCCATGTCTGTTGCCAGTGTTGGCTGATATCCTACCGCGGAAGGCATTCTTCCGAGAAGTGCGGATACCTCTGAACCTGCCTGGGTAAAACGGAAAATGTTATCAATGAAGAGCAATACGTCCTGGTGCTTCACATCACGGAAGTACTCCGCCATGGTCAGACCGGAAAGTGCAACTCTCATTCTCGCTCCGGGCGGCTCGTTCATCTGTCCGTAAACCAGGGCAGTCTTATCCAAAACGCCGCTTTCCTTCATTTCTCCGTAAAGGTCGTTACCCTCACGAGTACGCTCTCCTACACCGGTAAATACGGAAATACCGCCGTGAGCTGTTGCCACGTTATGGATTAACTCCATGATCAATACGGTTTTACCTACTCCCGCACCACCGAAAAGTCCGATTTTTCCTCCCTTTGCGTAAGGACAAATCAGGTCTACTACCTTGATACCTGTCTCCAGGATCTCTGTAGCAGGGGTCTGCTCCTCGAAAGAAGGAGCCGGACGGTGAATCGCCCATCTTTCCTCTGTCTCAGGGGCAGGTTTTTCATCTACAGGATTTCCCAAAATGTTGAAGATTCTTCCCAAGCAGGGCTCTCCAACAGGTACTGTAATGGGGTTTCCTGTATCAACAGCTTCCATTCCTCTAACCAAGCCATCGGTGGAACTCATTGCGATACAACGTACCACATCATCTCCCAACTGCTGTGCAACCTCCGCAATCAGCTCGGTATCTCCAAGCTGGATGGAAATTGCGTTCAATAAGGAGGGGAGTTCCCCTTCCTGGAATCGAATATCCAGGACGGCACCCATGACCTGTATAACCTTTCCTACATGTTTTTCTGTCATGTATCTCTCCTTTTTCTACACTACAACTCTTCCGCACCGGCAACGATTTCCGTGATTTCCTGGGTAATACTTGCCTGTCTTGCTCTATTGTAGAATAGACTTAATTTATCAATCATCTCTCCGGCGTTATCTGTAGCCGCCTCCATAGCCGTTCTTCTTGCCGCCAGCTCACTGGCAACAGAAGTACAAATTCCGCTATAGACCAGCCCTGCAAGATATTCCGGTACTATCGCATTAAAAACATCTTCTCCACTTGGCTCGTAGAGAATCAGGTTACGAATCTTCTTCGCTTCTTCTTCGCTTTCCTCTTTAAAATCAGACAAGGGCAAGAGAGAAATAGCTCCTGCCTTCTGGCTCATCATGGACACAAAATCCGTATAGATCAATGCCACATGGCCGAATTCCTGATTTTTATAGGCTTCACAGATTTTCTGGGCAATGCTGTAAGAGTCGGAAATTCCAACCTCTCCAACATGAGTATAGCTGTCATTAAACAGCTCATACTTCTTCTGCCGTCCATACTCTAAGGCTTTCTTTCCTAATGGGAACAAAGCAAATTCCTTGCCCTTGATTTCTTCCTCCAGGGTACGGAAAAGATTGGCATTATAGCCTCCCGCCATACCGCGGTCTCCCGCAATCAATACATAGCACCACTTTTCGGAGCTGTTTTTCTTGGTATAGGGAGAAGAAAAATCTGTATTTCCATTGGCAATCTCAGAAAGAGTTTTCTTTAAAGTCTGAAAATACGGTTTGGTATTCTCCGCCTTTTCCTTTGCCTTTCGAAGCTTAGAGGAAGCTACCAGCTCCATGGCCTTGGTAATCTGCATGGTATTCTGGATGCTTTTAATACGGAGTTTCACTGACTTCATATTTGCTGCAGCCATGTTTTCTCCTTCTTCCTGGGTTTACAGTCTCTTTAAAAATTCCGCTGTAAAACGCTCTAAGCTAGCCTTAAGTTTCTTCTCTGTCTCTTCTTCCAGCTTACCGGTTTCTCTGATGGCATTCATTGCGCTCAGAGCCTCTGCATCGGCATCTAAGAAGTGATAAAGCTCTTCCTCATAGTGACGGATATCCTTAACCTCTACAGCAGTCAGGATTCCATGAACTACCGCATAAAGAATAGCTACCTGCTTTTCAACAGCAACAGGCTCTCCCTTACCCTGCTTCAGTACCTCTACGATACGTTCACCCTGGGCAAGTCTCTGCTTGGTATCCTGGTCAAGGTCAGAACCGAACTGTGCGAAGGACTGTAACTCTCTATACTGAGAGTAAACCAGCTTCAAGGTTCCCGCTACCTTCTTCATGGCCTTAATCTGCGCATTTCCTCCTACACGGGATACGGAGATACCGGGGTTAACCGCCGGCATAATACCGCTGTGGAACAGCTCTGTCTCCAAGAAGATCTGTCCGTCTGTAATGGAAATAACGTTGGTAGGAATATATGCGGATACGTCTCCGGCCTGTGTCTCGATAATAGGAAGGGCTGTTAAGGATCCTCCTCCTAATTCAGGAGACAGCTTTGCCGCTCTTTCCAGCAATCTGGAGTGTAAGTAGAATACGTCTCCGGGATAAGCTTCTCTTCCTGGCGGTCTACGAATCAGAAGGGAAATTGCACGGTATGCCACCGCATGCTTACTTAAATCATCATAGATGATCAGGACATGCTTTCCCTGATTCATAAAGTACTCACCCATAGCACATCCTGCATAAGGTGCGATGTACTGCAAGGGGCTCGGCTCGGAAGCGGTAGCCGCAACAACGATGGAGTAATCCATAGCGCCGGCTTCCTTTAATTCATTTACCAATGCGGTAACAGTGGATCTCTTCTGTCCGATTGCTACATAGATACAGATAACATCCTTACCCTTTTGGTTAATGATGGTATCAATAGCAATGGTGGTTTTACCGGTCTGTCTGTCACCGATAATCAACTCTCTTTGTCCTCTTCCGATAGGAATCATGGAGTCAATCGCCTTGATTCCTGTCTGTAAAGGCTCTTTAACCGGCTGTCTCTTGATGATGCCGGGTGCAGGGCTTTCCACTGCACGGAACTCTGTACTCTCGATGGGACCGATACCGTCAATAGGCTGTCCAATCGCATTTACTACTCGTCCGATTAATTGTTCTCCTACAGGAACAGATACCACTCTACCTGTACGCTTTACGCTCTGCCCTTCTCTGATTCCTACGTCGGAACCGAAAAGTACCGCAGAAACACTTGTTTCTTCAAGGTTTTGAGCCATACCGAAAGTGCCGTCCTCGAACTCTAAAAGCTCTCCGGACATACAATTTGTCAGACCGGAAACTCTGGCAATACCGTCACCTACGGTGAGTACGGTGCCTGTTTCATTCTGAACAATGGCATTTTGGTAATATTTAATCTGGCTTCGAATGACCTCGGAAATTTTTTCTGGTTTTAATTCCATTCTATGCCCATCCTTTTTACAAGACTACTTCATTAACAGTTTTACGAATCTCTTTCAATCGAGCAGAAACCGTACCGTCTAAGGTCTTTCCTGCTACTTCTACCTTCAAACCGCCCAATACCTTCGGGTCGATTTTCTCGGATAGAATAATGCTTTTTGCACAAAGCTTTTGCAACTTTTCGATCAAAGCTGACTTTTGCTCCTCTTGTAAAGGTACCGCACTGGTGACCAGAGCTTCTGCAATCCCCTGATCCTCCTGATACAGTGCTTTGTAGGTCTTGTAGCTCTCTTTAAAGCCTCTTACCAGACCCTTCTCCAAAAGCAACTTCAAAAAATTCAATAAATAAGGTTGCAGTTCCGTTGCAAAGGCTTGATCCAAAAGAGATAATCTCTCCTTCTTGGGAATGGAAGGCTCTGCCAGAAGAGAATAATAATCCGGATTTTCTTCCAGAAGTGTTTTCACACAGCTCATCTCTTCTAAAATTTCTTTTTCCAGATGCTCTTCCTTGGCTAAGTCGTAAAGACTTTTCCCGTACAAGCTGGATGCCTTATTCATGATGCCTCCTCTACATTTTGTAAGAACTCATCAATTAAAGCTTTATGCTCATCTTCGTGGATTTCCTTCTCCACAACTTTTCCCGCAATATCCATAGCAATGCTTCCGATTTCATCCTTTACCTCATTCAAGGCTTTCTTTCTCTCTAAACGGATATCCTCTTCTGCCTTTGCCTTAATAGAGCTTGCGTGCTGTTCCGCCTCTTTAATCAATTCCTCGGCACGGAGGTTGGCATCCTTCTTCGCATCCTCAATAATGCGGTTTGCCTCACCTCTAGCATCAGACATACTGGTCTCATATTCTGTCTTAACAGCCTCAGCTGCTTCTTTTGCTTTCTTTGCCTCTTGTATATCCTTATCTGCCGCTTCCTGTCTCTTCTTTAAAACCTCGTTAATGGGCTTAAAAAGAAAACGCTTAATGAGATATACCTGAATAAAAAGGTTCAAAATCTGGGCAATGAAGGTCCATGGAATGATGGTTACCAACTGTTGCGATTCCATACTTTTCTCCTTTCTTCGCTTTGCTTCGTAATTGTTCTTACTTTAAGAAATTCATGAACATACCGGGAGCAACGAAGATCAGAAGAAGACCGGTTACGAATCCGTAGATACCGGTTGTCTCGGCAATCGCACAACCTAATAACATGGTAGAAGTAACGTCACCCTTACACTCAGGCTGTCTTCCGATAGCTTCCAAAGCCTTTGCTACAGCGTTACCTTCTCCAATACCGGGTCCGATACCTGCGATTAATGCAGCACCTGCACCGATTCCACATCCTGCTAATGCAATACCTCTTGCTAAAAACTGAAATTCACTCATTTTCTTGTCCTCCTAAATTAATTTGTTTATCCTTCTGCTGCGTTGGCGATATACATAATCGTCAACATGGTAAAAATAAATGCCTGCATGGCACTGGAAAACCAGTCAAAATAAAATCCTACGATAGCGGGCAGACCCACTGCAAAAATAGGAATGTTTGATAGAAAATCTCCTACAACACCGGGGATTAGGCCCAAGACTGCAGAAGAAGCAATGGTTAATGATGCATAAATCAAACCACTGATAACCACTCCTGACAAAATGTTACCGAAATGACGACATGCCATACTAATGGGGGTAGCCACATCCGAAAGGATGTTAAATGGCGTCATAACCGGAATGGGTTGGGTAAATCCCTTCAAAAATCCAATAACTCCACCTGCCTTAATCTTATTGGCAATGATGATTACGTAAACCGTAAGCGCCCAGGCTGCCTCTGTGGACAAATCTGCGGTAGGGCTTCGCAATCCGGTCAAACTGATTAAGTTGGAAACGATACTGGTGCCAAAAAGGGCTGCCACAAAAGGAATCATCTTATCAAACTTATTTCCTCCCGTGTTACTGCGCACTAAGTTGTTGGCACTTTCTACAATCAGCTCAGCAATGGCTTGTCGTTTACTAATATTTTCCACCCGCAGATTTCGGGTAAGGAAGATACATAGTCCGGTGATAATCGCCATAACTATCCAGCTGACCACTAGGGTTTCCGAAAGCAGAAAATCTCCTAGGAAAGGAATTCCTGTAGGAATTTTAAGGAATATTTTTGCTCCAGAAATATCAAAATTCATACTCTAGTTTTCACCTCCTTGTGTTTTCGTATTCTTTTTCCAGTCGAGAACCCCTCGTATTCTCAGAAATGCTCCCGGAAAAAGTAAGGGAACAATACCCGCTACGGCGTTAAAAATGGGAGCGATTAGCGCTATCACAATCCAAATCAGCTGCAGCATGGTACGGTTTCGGTAAGATGCTCTCATCTTCTGGTAAGCATCTTCCTGATTTTCCGTGTTGACAATCTCCTGAACAGTAATCCCCATGAGATAAAAATTCATTACTGCCACAAAGCTTCCCAATACGGCGGAAAGAATCACCTTATAATCAAAGCTGACTATTTCCGGTTTTGCTATATGAAGAAAGAAAAAACAGATTAGCAGCACAAGGCAAGCTATTCCGCACTGCACAGCAATCTGCACAGTTTCTTTTTTCACAGTAGATTGTACCTTCATTTTTCTTATCCTTTCTTTTCTAGCACCTTAAACCAACGGTTTCTCTTACCGATGTTGGTTAAAAGCCCGGTCTTTTTTCTCTTGCTTCTTTTCCTTCTTGGAGACAGACAGGTAAAACTTATAGGCTGTCATAAAGGAAGCCGCAAGACCGAAGAAAAATGCAGGCAGGTATATCCAGTAAGAAAGATGAAAATGCTCTCTTAATTGATATGCCACAAATAAGCATAATAAAAGCGGCATTACAAGGGATAATCCAAACTGACTCAGAATCGATAGATTTCTGAATGCCTTTGACCATTCCTTCATGCCGCTCTCCTCCTTGATTGCTCACTTACGAGATAATTCCCGTTGCCATTTTCCATATAAAGAGGATTCTACACTAGCCCTACGAAATAGACAATATTGTTAAAGAAAAAACTTTTACAATTTCTTTCAAAGCAAAAGCAAATTTTATGGTAGTTCTTTTTGCCTTTAGTACTTTTTACTGTAATTTTCTTTCTAAATTCGTCTTTTCGGGACAGCTCCTTTTTATGAAAATTTTCACAACAGATACTTTATCGACTACTTTTGTAAGTTTTAAAAGAGTTTTATGAAAAATTTTATTCAGTTTATTTCTTTATGCTTATGAAATACTCTTTTCTGCCATATCCTTGATGCTAATAAAGATATCTTTTGCATTTAGCCTACGGAAACGGGAGCTTCCTTAACTTCTTCCTTCTTTTCCTGTACCGCTTCCTTCGGTTCTACCTTCTTCACTCTTTTACCGGTAATGGCGGAAGTGGGACACTTCTGAGCACAAATACCGCAATCGGTACATTTTTCATTCATCACTGCCAAATCATTAATCACATGAATCGCATCAAAGGGGCAATTTTTCTCACAGATTCCGCAGGCAATACAACCAATGGAACAGCTGTCCTTAACTGCCTTACCCTTTAAAAGATTCTTGCAGGAAACGATGTGTTTCTTCTTATAAGGAACAAAGGAAATCAACGCCTTTGGACAGGCCTTAATACAAGCGCCACAGGCTGTACACTTCTCCTTATCCACAATGGCAACACCATCCACCACATGAATGGCATCAAAGGCACAGACCTTTACACAGGAACCATAGCCACAGCAAGAATAGGGGCAGGACTTTTCCGTTCCTCCCGGAACTACAGCCAAGTCATTGCAGTCTGCAATTCCCGTATAACTGGCAATCTGCTTTGTCTTGGAGCAAGAACCCTGACAATGCACATGGGCAACCTTCTTTTCCTGATCCATGGACACTTCTCCGGCCCCCAATATTTCCGAAATCTTAGCCGCCACGGGACTTCCTCCCACAGGACACTGGGTTACGGGAGCCTCTCCCAAAGCCATAGCCTTGGCGCAACCGTCACAGCCGGGAAAACCGCAGGCACCGCAGTTGTTTCCCGGTAGTGCCGCACGAATCTTAGCCTCTGTTTCATCCACCTCCACCTTGAACTTCTCGGAGGCTACTCCTAAAAATACTCCTAAAATCAAACCTGTCGCACCCACTAAACCGGCGGCAACCAGGACCAATGTTGTCATTAGACTCATACTCAATCCTCCTTAAATCAATCCGCCAAAGCCGAAGAATGCAATCGCCATAAGGGCTGCGGTAACCAGGACAATGGGAGACCCCTGGAAAGAACGGGGAATTCTATCGTTTCCTTCAATGATATTCTCCCGGATTCCCGCCATCAGCAATAATGCTAAAGCAAAACCTACGGAAATTCCCAGTCCGTAAACTAAGCTCTGGGCAAAATTATAGCCATAAGAAACATTATTCAAGGCCACACCCAATACCGCACAGTTTGTGGTAATCAGAGGAAGGTATACTCCCAAAGACTCATAAAGAGAAGGTACATTCTTCTTTAAGAACATCTCTACAAACTGTACCAGCGCCGCAATAACCAAGATGAATACAATGGTATTCAGATACTCCAGACCATCCGTTAGCCCCAAAGCTTTGCAAAGGGGGCTGGAAGCCGCCAAGAAGGCAACATAGATGCCATGGGTGATTACAGAGGCAATCACGATAACGAAGATTACCGCTCCTCCCATACCCTTGGAGGACTCTGTCTTCTTAGACACACCAAGGAAGGGACAGATTCCCAAGAATTGGGAAAGCACTACGTTACTAACCAAGGAATACTTAATGGCAATCAATAGCAAATCAATCATACTGCCGCCTCCTTCTTCTCTACTTCACTCTTTTCAGGAGCCTTTTCCTTACAATCGGAGAAGCAGCCCATACAGTTTCCGCCACAAACAAATTCCTCCGGAGCATCTCCGTTGGTAGCGGAAGGAAGACGCAACTTGTTCTGAATTGCCGTAAGAACCGCAAGAACTAGGAAGGCACCGGGAGCCAGTACGAAAATGCTGATACTGTAGGCCTCCGGAATCAATCTGAAGTTAAAGATGGTTCCTGCACCGATTAACTCTCTTACGGATCCGATAATGGTTAAGGCCATGGTAAATCCGATACCCATACCAAGACCATCAAAGAAGGACAAAGCCGGACCGTTAAACAAGGCATAGGACTCCGCTCTTCCTAAAATGATGCAGTTCACTACAATCAAAGGAATATAGATACCCAAAGCCTCATATAAAGCCGGTACATAGGCCTGAATCAAAAGTTGGACAATGGTAACCAAAGATGCTACTACCACGATTTCTCCCGGAAGACGCATACGCTCCGGAATAGTTTTACGAAGGGCGGAAATCAGCATATTGGAAAACATTAATACCGCCGTGGTGGACAATCCCATTCCCAATCCGTTTATCGCGCTGGTGGTGGTTGCCAAGGTAGGACACATTCCCAGCATGATAATGAAGGTAGGGTTTTCTTTGATAATACCGTTATATAATCTTTCTATGTATTTATTCATCTCCCCCTCCTACTTTAAAACGTATTTTTCCACAAATTCCGTGGATGCATTTACCGTATTGGTTACTGCCGTACTGGTAATGGTGGCACCGGAAATCGCATCGATTTCGTTCTCTCCTGCACCGCCGCCTTTTTTCACGGCAATCTTTGTAGTTTTCCCGGCAAACTGCTTGTAGAACTCGGGAAGAGTTGCTTTTTGTCCAAGACCTGCCGTCTCCGGTAAGGTTTCCGGGAAAGAAATGCCGGTAACCTTTAAGTCTTTATCCACACCTACAACCACTACAACGGGACCGCCGTAGCCTGCTGCATGGCCCTTCAGCACATATCCTACAGTTTCCCCTGAAGCATCCTTAGCCACAATAGCATCCGTCAGCTCTGCGCCGCCGTTATCCGTTGCCAAAGTTCCTTCTTCGGTAGCCTTCTGTAAAGTATCCTTCAGTTCCTCACTGTCATAATCCGCAGCATCCAAAACTACCTTGTAGGCTTTGTTGGTTGCTTCTTTAATGGCATTGGCAATGGTATCCTTCGTCATTCCGTATACCACGCCTAAAAGCAGTCCGGAGATTAAGGTAATGGCAGTAAGCACTAAGGCGTCTTTCATAAAGGAATCTTTTTTCATCTTACTTTCCCTCCCTGCCAAATGCCTTCGGTATCGTCATGTTATTGATGGTCGGTACCAAAATATTGCTCAAAATAATCGCATAGGAAACGCCCTCTGCAGAACCGCCGAAAAGACGGAAGAGTCCGGTTAAAATTCCCACAAGCACCGCAAAGACAATCTGTCCGTTGGGGGTAATGGGAGAAGAAACATAGTCTGTCAGCATAAAGAAGGCACCGAAAACCAGTCCGCCTCCTAAGATTTCGGAAGCAAGGTAATGCATATCAAATCCTCTTCCGGAAAAAATCAGGGTAAACAGCGCTACTGTTCCGATATAAATCAAAGGCATCTTCGGAGAAATAACCTTCCGAACAATCAGGTATAAAGCACCGATCAAAAGGCAAATCTTGGATACCTCTCCGATGGTTCCCGGAATTCTTCCCACAAACATATCCATCAGATTCATGCTGGCATCCGGAGTTGTTTTTAAAATGGCAAGAGGGGTTGCGGTCGCAATTCCGTCTGCCCCTGCATTGTTGAAAGCAGTCATCTTTCCTGCAAAGGAAATCAGCAGGAAGCAACGAGCTGCCAGAGCCGGGTTCATGAAATTGGCCCCCAATCCTCCGTAAAGCTGCTTTACCACAATAATGGCAAACACGGATCCCAACATAGGAATCCAATAGGGAATTCCGGGAGGGCAGTTTAAGGCTAAAATCATACCGGTTACCGCAGCAGACCAGTCGTTAACCGTCACAGGCTGCTTCATAGCCTTCTGATAAGCAAACTCTGTAAATACCGCCATCAAAGTGGTGAGTACCACCACCAATAGAGCGTGAAATCCCCACTGTAAAACGCCGTAAATAGCAGTGGGAAGCATGGCAATCACAACGTCTCTCATTAATTCCGCGGAAGTCACCCTGTCACGCACATGGGGATTCGCAGAAAGATGTAAAAGTTTCATTTATTTACCTCCCTGGGCCTTTGCGGCTTTTGCTCTCTTCTCTGCATTGACTTTTCTCTTCATCTGCTTAAAGCCCTGGGTTAAAGGACGCTTTGCGGGACAAACATAGGAACAGCATCCGCACTCGATACACTCCATACCGTAAAGCTTTTCAAAGCGTTCCGTGTTCTTTTGAAGAGAAGCCACCATCATCAATGTAGGCATCAAATTCTCCGGGCAGGCTGTAACACATCTGCCGCAGTTAATGCAGGGAGTGGTAGCCTCTTCCGCTACCGGGTCTTTCTTAAACGCCAAAATAGAGCTGGAGTTCTTTGTCACAGGAATATCCAGCACAAAAAGCGGCATGCCCATCATGGGGCCTCCGGAAATCACCTTTTCCGGATCCTCCGAGAAACCGCCTGCGGCAGAAATCACCTGCTGATAATTGGTTCCCAAGGGTACACGGAAGTTACCAGGACTTGCTACCGCATCTCCGGTTACGGTTAAAATCTTTCTAACCAAAGGCTTAGACTCGCAAACCGCCTCATAAATAGCCACAACGGTGTCTACATTGTCCACTACAACCCCCGCATCCGCCGGTAGCATGGAGGAATTAATCTTTCTTCCGCTGGCAGCATAAATCAGCTGACGCTCTCCCCCCTGAGGATAACGGGTTCTTAAAGCTACTACCTCAATATTGTCCATGCCCTTAACTTTTTCCGTCAAAAGCTTGATTGCTGCCGGTTTGTTGTCTTCAATGCAAATCTTTCCCTTGGCATTTGGGAAAATGGAGAGGACTACCTGTAAACCGCCAATCAGTTTCTCCGGCATCTCCATCATATCTCTGTAATCGGAGGTAAGATAAGGCTCACACTCTGCCCCATTTACCAAAAATAAGTCAATCTTATCGATTTCCTTCGGACTAAGCTTTACATAAGTAGGAAAACCGGCACCTCCTAAGCCCACAATGCCTGCGTCCCTTACAATGCTCACAATTTCTTCCCGAGACAAGTTATGATAGTCCCGTTTCTCTCCAAAGCCCGGAATGGATTCGTATTGCTGATCATTATCCACCACAATGGATTCCACCATAGCTCCCCCTACGGTAAGTCTCTTCTCAATGGCTTTAACGGTACCTGAAACAGAAGAAATAACAGGTGCGGAAATAAATCCGTTGGCCTCAGCAATCTTCTGTCCTAAAAGAACCCGATCTCCCTTTTGTACCAAAGGCTTGGCAGGGGCTCCAATGTGCTGCGAAAGTGGATAAACCATCAACCCTTCAGGACGCAAATCAACAATGGACTTGTCCATTGCCAATTCCTTTCCGTCATAGGGATGAACGCCACCCTTAAAAGTGGTAACACCCATTTTTATACCTCCCAAAATCTTTCTCATAGACAATTCTTATTATACTATGAAGATTCTTAAAAACAAAGAAAGAGAACCCTATGCACGGAATTTTGTGCATAGAATTCTCCTATATTTTCTTACTTTTTTTATGATATTTGTACAAGTAGCAAAAAATTTTTTTGTCAAATTTTTGTCACTAGCTCTTGAAGATCTTCCTCTCTTTTTCTATCCCTGTTAAAAATTTTCTGAAAATAGAAAGAAGAAAATTTTCATTAAAATTTGCCTAGCCCTTCTCCTGTAAACGGTAAGCTTTCAAAAGCTGCTTGGCCAATACCGCAGTAGTTACAGCCCCCAAACCTCTGGGTACAGGAGAAATCTTTCCGGCAACGGTAGCCATGGTATCAAAATCCACATCTCCTACAATATTTCCCTTTTCATCCCGGTTGGTTCCCACGTCGATTACCGTAGCCCCCTCCTTACAATAAGAAGAGCCTATTGCTTTTGCTTTTCCCATACAGCAAACCAAAACATCCGCTTTCTTGGTCACTTCTTTTATATTACTCGTTTTACTGTGACAGAGAGTTACCGTGGCATCCTCATTGGTCATCATGATGGACAAGGGTCTTCCCACTACCAAAGAACGTCCCAAAATGCAAACTTCCTTTCCCGCCAGGGGAATCTTATAAAAACGGCACATTTCCATAACTGCCTGTGCAGTGCAGGGCGCAAAGGCACTTTCATCCTTTAAAATCAAGCCCGCCATGCTCTCTCTGCTGACCCCTTCCACATCCTTTTCTCTCTTAATCATTCTGAAGGCTGTTTCCTGATCCAAATGAGAGGGAAGGGGACGAAATATCATAATTCCGTGAATCTCTTCATCATCATTTAAAAATTGAATAACCTCCTGAAACTGCTCATTGCTGCAATCCGCCGGAAGCTGATAGCTCTTTACTTCCAATCCGAAGGATAGAAAACGCTTTTTAATGGCCTTCTCATAGGTAACATCCGCCGTCCTTTCTCCTACACGGATAAGCGCCAAAGCCGGCATCACCCCGGGTCTCTCCGCCAAAAAGGCCACACATCCCTTCTCTATTTCTTCCGCCACCGGTTTTCCCAATAATTCTTCCATACTTCCTTACTACTCCTTTCCCCATTTGAAATTAAGTCTTTAAGCTCCTCTTACCACATTTTCTACCGTCTGAATAATCTCTTCCAGCGAAGAAATGCCCGTTCTTGCCCTATCGCAAACTGCCTCTCTTTTCGCCTTGATTTCCCGATTCTGCATACTTTTGGTATTGATATATACATTCAGTATGGCACTTTCCATGGCTGTCTTCAGGAAGCCGGCCCCTACTCCCACATCCGATAGGGCAATTCGGGAACCTCTCTCCTGTAATCTGGCAAATAAAGGAAGCTTCTCTAAGCATAGCTCCAAAAGCTCTGTAGGCACCAATGACGCCTCCGTAAGACAGCGCTCCATCGTTTCCCTGTAAATCTTTTGTTCTTCCTCTGTTTCTCTGGGTAAGGAATATGCCTTTGACAGAGGCAGGAAAACCTCTTCATCCTTTGCTTCCAAAGCAAGAGCCTTCTGTTTTGCCTCCTCCAGGGATTTCATGATTTCTTCCAACTCATTCTGAAAATCCGCATAGCTCTTCTTTCCCAATGTAAGATTTCCCACCATCATTCCCAGAGAAAAGGCAAATGCAGCCGATAGCGCTGCCGCCCCGCCGCCTCCGGGAATCGGACTCTTGGAAGAAAGAGCCTCTAAATACTGAACAACGGTTTCTTGCTTCTGCTCTTTCATACCTTTCCCCTCCTGCACTTGGCTCTTAATGGACTTCTATAACATACCAATCCTATATCCTATAATTTTGCTGTTTATACTAGCATAATATTTCTGTTTTATACAAGTTTTCTGTTTTACACAAGCTTTCCGTTTCGCACAAGCTTTCTGTTATACACAAGCTTTCTCAATGCAATATGGTTGCCCAAATCGCTTGAGTGACGCCAACAAGACAGGACACGATACAGGGAGAACAGGCCTAAACACAAAACAAGGTTCCAAGCCGTATTCCTCCACCGGCTTAGAACCTTCACACAGTATTTTGCTTTATATTCTTCGAAGGAAAGATTTTATTCTTATGAAAAACTTCCTTTTACGCTTTCTTCTCCTGTAAAGCCCTTACTAGCTCCGGAAGTCCGAAAAGGGTGATGAAGCCCCCGGCATCCTTATGATCGTATAAATCTCCCGTGGTAAAGCTTGCCAGGGAAGCATTGTAAAGAGAATAGGGAGAAGAGGTTCCCGCCTTTATGATATTGCCCTTGTATAGCTTCATCTTGGTCTCTCCGGACACCTTCTCCTGGGTGCTCTTCACAAAGGCCTGCAAAGCTTCCCGAAGAGGAGCAAACCACTTTCCTTCATAAACCACCTGAGAAAACTTCTCCTCTACGATTTTCTTCATTTCCATGGTCTGCCGATCCAAAATCAGCTCTTCCAGCTGCTTATGGGCTTCCAAAAGAATGGTTCCCCCGGGAGTCTCATAAACTCCGCGGCTCTTCATTCCCACCACACGGTTCTCCACGATATCCACAATACCGATACCGTTCTTTCCGCCCAGCTGATTCAGCTCCTCAATCATCTCTTTCAAGGACATTTTCTTCCCATTCAATGCCACCGGCACTCCCTTTTCCCAGATAATAGATAAAGCGGTTTCCTGATCCGGTGCCTTCTGAGGCGTTACGGAGAGCATTAAAAGATGCTCATAATTAGGCTCAGTCTCCGGGTCCTCCAGCTCTAAGCCTTCATGGGAAATATGCCAAAGATTCCTGTCTCTGCTGTAGGAATTCTCATGGCTTCCAAAAGCCAGGTCAATGCCCTTTTCCTTACAGTATGCCATTTCATCTTCCCTGGACTGAAAAGTCCAAAGCTCTGTCATCCGCCAAGGGGCAAGAATATGCAGCTCCGGTGCTAAAGCCTTAATCCCCAGCTCAAAACGGATCTGGTCGTTACCCTTTCCGGTAGCTCCGTGACAAATGGCAGTAGCCCCTTCCTTCTTGGCGATTTCCACCAATCTTTTGGCAATAGCCGGACGAGCCATAGAAGTTCCCAAAAGATATTTATTTTCATAGCAGGCATTGGCTTGAATACAGGGAAGAACATATTCCTCGCAGAATTCATCCTGAATATGCTCGATATACAGTTTCTCCGCTCCGGACAGCTTCGCCCGTTCCGGAAGGTCGGAAAGCTCCTCTTCCTGCCCCACATCCACGCAGACACAAACGACCTTATAGCCAAAATTCTCCTTCAGCCAAGGAATAATGGCAGTGGTATCCAGACCCCCGGAATAAGCCAGAATAATCTTCTCTCCCTTGGTATTTCCCTCCGGTATCATGCTTCCCATATTGACTCCTTTCAAAAATCCATCTTCTCCAAAAACGCTACTCTATCCTCAAGACCAGCTTAGAATAATAGATATTTATTCATATGTCAAGCATATTTATTCAATTATATCCACAATTATTCCTTTTGTATGAATATTAATTCTTCCATGGAGAATAATAATTTCTCCCAAGAGAATATTTCTCCTCATTTCGATAGTTCCCGAAGTATTCTTTTTTCAGAACCCGGGAAATAAAAAAGAAGATGCAAACAAGCTTACGTTTACATCTTCATTTTTATTAATCCCAAAGCGCTCCGGGAGCTCCTTTGGTCTTCCTGTTCTTTACGCAGCTTTCCAGAGAAATAGCATCATAGATATCCTCTTCCACTAAATCGGAAAACTTCCTGTACTCTTCCAAGGAAAGCTCTTCCAAATCCTTTCCTTCCTTCTCACAGTACAAAACCAACTCTCCCACAACACCGTGGGCAGTACGGAAGGGCATGCCCTTTTTCACCAGATAATCTGCCACATCCGTAGCATTGCTGAAGCCCTTTTTCGCGCTTTCCCGAAGGCGTTCCAAACGGAATTCCATGCTGTCCAGCATTTTCGCCATGACGCGAAGGCAAAATTGCAGGGTGTCCATACTGTCGAAGGCCACCTCCTTATCCTCCTGCATATCCTTGTTATAGGCCAGAGGCAGTCCCTTCATGGTGGTCAGAAGAGAAAAGAGATTGCCGTAAACTCTTCCGGTTTTTCCCCGAATCAACTCCGCCATATCCGGATTCTTCTTCTGGGGCATAATGCTGGAGCCGGTGGAATATTTGTCGGACAGGCGGATGTAGCC
>CAUUUY010000003.1:0-18997 GCA_963548305.1 uncultured Oribacterium sp. | reverse complement strand
GATTTTTAACTTCGCATGACTACGAAATTAGTGCATAAAAAATAGGGCGTTGCCCCAAGTTCTGCTATAGAATAGCATGGAGACTCGCCCTATGTCAAGGCATTTCGATGTTCTAAGCGCTTTATTTTTCTATTGTCCTATTCCTCGCCCTTTAATTGCACTTCTGTCTTATAGTGCTTTGTGGACTTTAAGAACTTTCCGAAAAGGTCGGAGGTTTTCACCTTCAAAGTGGCAATGTTATGGCAGGGATGGGCACAGAGATATTCTTCTTTCATCAAATCCTTATCCACCAAAAGCTCTACCAGATCCTCTTTATCATGAATCAGTCCGAAAATGGAGGAAGAGCCCGGTGTGCATCCCAGCACCTCTTCCATCTCCTCCGGCTCAGCAAAGGAAAGGCGGGACACCCCAAGCTGTGCGGAAAGCTCCTTGGTTTTAAAGGGCTTATCTCCCGGCATCAGGAGCAAATAGTAATAGCTGTGCTTACTATTGGTTAAAAACAGATTCTTGAAAACCTTTGCCCCCAGAGCCTCCTCAATGGGGATACAATCCTCCATGGTATGCGCCTCAGGATGGTCTACTCTCTCATAGGCAATGCCCTGCTTGTCCAGATAATCGTAAACCGCAAGCTCCTTCTTGCTTCTGCCTTCATTCTGTGCCGGTCTTCCTTTTTCTACTTGTAATGCCATTGGACTTTTCCTCCATGTTTTCTAATTGTTCTAGTTTTTCTTTGAGTGTTTTGGAATTTTATTCCATCTTCTTTTTGTGGCCTCATTGATAATTTCTTAACTACTATAACATAGAATGAGGAAAATGTTTTAAAGTTCCTCCGATTTACAGAGATAGTCTATAATCACACGTATCATTTCGTCAACTTTTCTGTACTGCTCCTCAGCATTGGCTTTCGAGACAATATAAAAATCATCATAATCACAGCTATTTCTAATCTGGAAAGCACTGGTCAAATATTTAGAATATTTTCTTTCAAATCTCTCTGTCTTAATATAGTTTTTCTGAAAATAAGCGATTACACCGGCATGTTTTGAAAAATCCACTTGATCTTTAGCCAAAACAGCCCTAACTGCAGAAAATAAAGCATAATAAGAACGACCAATAGAATCTTTATATTGACCTGCTTCTAAAAGTATATGAGCAGACTTCAATTTTTCTTTCGCTACATCGATTCTGTATTGCACTAAGTCATCCAACGATAATGCCCTCCTTATCTATATTACGGTAATAAGGTAGCTTATCTTTATACTCAAGAAATTCTTCATATGGTATTACAACAGGCGATACTACTGCATCATGTTCCAAGCCGATATCCGAAGCTTTATCCCATACTTTTTCCAGTTTCTTTTGTAATTCCTGTCTTTCTCCTACCACTATCGCAGCAAAATCTATATCAGATTCATCATCAAAATCACCTCTGGCAAAAGATCCATACATGACTATATTTTTAATAGATTGTCCATAAATATCTCTGTAAGCTTTTACCATTTGACTGGTAATTTTATTAATCTGAGTTTTATCACACATGGAAATTCCTCCTTCCTAGGGATAATATATTCTTTATTCTATGTACTACATCGAAATTATGCAAGTTTTCAAACATTCCTTTAATTCCTTACTATTAACGGTATCATAGTACTGTAATAAGGACTCGTTAAACTTCTCTCCTTCAGACTTTCCAATGCTCAGAATCCCTATGCCTGCTTCCATAAGAATTTTGCTGGCAAATATGGTTGCTGTTCTTTTGTTCCCATCCCAAAAGAGCTGGTGATAAACGATATAGCAAAAGCTTTCCAATGCTTTCTCCACCGTATCGGATATGGAAAGAATATTATGTAGCTGTTCCTTTACTTCATCTTCCCTGGGTATTTCACGCATATATTCTGTTCCGCTGATGCCAACTTTTCCTGTTCGCAAGCTTCCCCAAGCCAGGCTTTCATTGCGAGAGACCATTTCGTTGATTTTACAAAGGAAGTCGTAGTTTGTTGTGCTTTCAAAGTTGTTGATACAATAACGCCAGGCATCTCGTAGGTTCAGTACCGTCTGGATATCGGAAACCGGTACCTGATTCACAATTCCGCCATCCAATATAGTCTGTGTCTGAGGGAAGGTAATATTCACACCTTCAATATAGGCGGTATTAAAGACCAATTCCGTAAATAATTTCTTTGCCAAAAATACTGTTGTTTTCTTATCCATTATTATCCTTTGTTCTATATCTCTGTTTATTGCATTAAACTCTTTTCTTACGTGCTTAGGATTTACGTCTTCTAAGTTGGATGTAGCTTTTAACAGCCCTATCTTTGCATGACTCAGATGTTCAATCATACAGCCTGTAAATATTTATAGCTTTTGATTTATTATAGTACAAAAAACTTCCAAGGTTAACTTGGAAGTTTTTTAGAACAAATAGATTTTCATCTAGGACATATAACACCATGTCCCACGGTGTCACACCAGTTGCTTCTACAACTTTTGCACTTATATTTTTTAGGATAAGCATTAGGTGCTTTTCACTTCTTCCTCTTTCGCTCAACTTAAGCTATGATTCGTCAATGAAGTTGCTTAGCCTGAAGTGCCTTTCGGCTTGTCCATCCTTGGGTTTTACGATTCTAAGGGAATCGTATCGAATCAAATCCTTAGTTGATTGTTTATGGCTGAATCTTTAGATTTAGCCTCTGTTCTCTTTCTTCTGTCCCTGCTTCTTATAGCCAAGTCCCCAGAAAAGAAGAGACATGAGGGATAACGCTGCAAAGAGTCCGTATAATGCCATGAAGCTGGAATCTCCGGTTGCTACCTGTCTTAATGCTCCCAATACTTCAGGAACCTTTGGCTCCCTGTCTACGCCGAGAACTCCGGGTTCTACGCTACTAGGTCTTGTTGCACCAAGTACGGAAGGGTTATTTGGATTCGGGTTAGGGTTTGGATTCGGATTAGGGCTTGGGTTAGGACTTGGATTCGGTCCGGGATTATTTCCGCCACCTCCGCCTCTGTTATAACGGTTATAGAAAGAAATATCTCCATGCTTTGCAGAATTCTCTCCTGTTCCTACCCAGAATACCGGTAAGATATAGGGAGATACTGCATTTCCGCTAGCATCTTTAGTAATTTCCGTGGTCTTTACCAAAAGTGTATAGGTTCTGCTGTCGTAGGTGAAATTGCTTTGTGTTCCTACAGTCTGCTTGATTGTATACTTGTAATCACCTTCTGTAGTATATACCATCTCCGGAAATTCCAGGATGTAGTCCTTAGCTCCGTTTCCTGTAACGCTAACCTGATTTGGTGAAGGCAGTGGTGCGTTTGGATTGGAAGGATCTCTTTCAATCGTAACTGTATAGGTTTCCTCCGGTGCGGCGCCTGATGTGCTAATCTTTACAGGAATCTTTAAGCTTGCACTTTGCGCAGCTGCCTGGGATGAGAATCCCAATCCTGCGGAAAGGAATAGCACCGCTGATAATACTGTACCAGCCTTTATTAAAATGTCTTTTGCTTTCATTTCCGTTTTCCTCCCTTATGGGTTTACTCTTGCGAACAAAACAACCCTACCATTTGTTTCCAGTGATACACAGGTGGAGAGTGACATAATCTGGTCGCTTTCCTTCAGCCCGATATCTCTAAAGTTCGTGGAATGTTTTTTCAAGTATTCCACCAGTTCCATGATGTGTCCCTTTTTGCCTTCTACCTGATAAATCATACGGTCATAGGCGTCGCACTCAATAGCGGCAAAAACTTCCATCTTACGTGCTCTGCCATCCGGCATAAAAAGATTTCCTGTGAGATGCTTATCGAAGTAATCTTTGTCGATATACTCCATTACATCTCCGTACATCCCTCCGTTATCCATATGGTGTCCATAGGTTAACATATAGGGGTCTGAAAAATCCGCCTTATTATAGGCACTTAAGAAAATTGACCCTGAAAGAGAAAATTCTCCTGTTACATCCCTGTTTACATACTCCAAATCGTCTTTTCCCTGAACCATGGGGTAGTCAATGTGGGTTCCGTCAATGGTTATCCAGCCTCTTGTATCCGGATTAATTTTTAGTAACTCTTCCAGACTTAATCTGGTATCTTCCGGATTCTCCACTGAGGGTTTGTACTTTAGTAAATCTTTTCCTAAAAATGCACCTGACATCGTAATGTAAGTGTCCCAAAGGGAGTATCCACCAAAGGCCAACATGGTAACCATGAGGACAATCGCCAGGACTGATAATACTTTATCTCCGGCTCTAGCGGCTTTTGCTGCTGTATTCATTCCTTGTCCTTTCCACTCCTTTTCCTGCTGTACACCGTGTGTACATGGGTTTCTTGAAGCTTTCAAAAAACCAATCTACATACGATTTTCAGTATCTCTTCCGGGTGGCAGAGCCACCCGGAGATTTTGATACTGATTCAAAATATCTTGTTCTCTTACTTTCGCGCTATTTTTGGAGAAGAAGAATTTATGCTCTACGGTAAGTTAACGCCATATTCTGAAAACATTATAAGTCAGAAAGAATTATTCCTCTTCCTTCTTGCGGTTCATGAATACTACACCTAATCCGCCAGCTACTGCAAGCATCATAGCGTAAGGAGCAACATTCATTACGATACCGGTAGGAGTAGTTACATCCTTAGTATTCTTGATGTCTACTTCTGCATCGTCCTTTACAGCGTTGAAGCTAGCTGTAAGTCCCTGAACATCAAGTTCCTTAATGTAAGACTCTTTTCCTGCAACAGCTCCGGCAGTCATTACATAAGTAGTAGCACCCTCTCGTACGAATACCTTATCGCCCTTGGTCAATCCGGTGATGGTGAATCCATCATTTTCTCCAACAACAATCTTTGTAGACTCTGTGCCTGCTGTGAATGCCTTGATTCCGTTTAAGTTAACACTTCCTACAGGCTCAACATTGTATAACTCAGAACCCTTCAGTCCCTTACGATCACCAGGAATTACTGTTACGTAGAACTCGAACTTGTCGCTGTGGTTAGCTACTTTTCCAAGGATTTTCTTTCTAACAGTTACCTCGTGAGTGGTATCATACGGATTCTCGGGAGGAGTTTCTCCTGGAGGAGTTGTTGGAGGTGTAAAAGGAGGAATATCTTCATTTGGAGGAGTTGTTGGAGGAGTCTCCCAACCATAGTTGTTGTCTACGCCTTCAACCTTGGTGTTATCAGCATCACCGTTAGCCTTCTTAACACGAACTACCTTGGTAATGAACTGAGTAGCATTGTTCTCATCTACATACTTTAATACATAAATCTTAAACTTAGACTTTGTGTAGTAGATACCCTCGTACTTGTCATCTACCTCTTCCATATCATACTCATAGTATCCTAAGTCACCAAACTTAGACTCATCTACGTGGATAGTAGCATTGGACTTAAAGATACCGTGATCTGCGTCTGGCTTATCACCAAAAACTTTAGCTTCCGGAGCGAAAGCAGCACCTGTAATGGTAACACCGTTAGCAGGTCCCGGCTTAGTAGTCTCAGTTACATTTTTTCCATCTTTTACGAACTTGTAAGTACCAGCCTGAGCAGCAGGAGTAACCTTAAATTCGAAGGTTGTTGCTGGTGCAAGAGTCTTACCATCGGTATGAACTCTCTTCTGGAATGGAATGTCCTGCGCGAAAGCAGGTACTGCCATAGACATTACCATCATTCCGGATAATGCCAGAGTAGCAAGCTTGTTTAAATTCTTTCTCATCTTGTTCTCCTTTTTAAAAAATAGTAGAAACGTTGTGTGATTTATAATTAGAAGGCGCGACCCTTCGAATTATTAAAGTGACTTGTTGAGTTTCAGCTCACGTTGTATCGAGATACATCCTTCGGCTCCGTGGGCGTTCCCTCGCCAATTTACCATGCCGTACCATGCCTGAACCTCCTTTCTTTTTCCTAAGAAAAAAGACTTATATTTTTTTTGTCTTTGCCGATAGTGTATCTAAAGGCAAATATTCAGTCCGCTTCTGCTACAGATGCAGCTGTTGTAGTGACGCAGGAGTCGCCATTTCAACTCCTTTCGTCGGTCTTCTGTTACGAAGTTCTTTTCCAACTTCTGTCCTGCAACAGATGTATCTGTAGCAGAAGCGGGTGAATGTTTAATTGAGAATGTGATGAAGAGGAGTTTTATGCTTCTCTTCTTTTTTTGCTAATGGTGAGGTATGCTCCTGCCATCGCTACAAATCCGAAGATTCCGAAGAGGTATGGTGTAATATCTCTTACAATACCGGTTGCCGGAGCAATCTTATTGGCTTTGTTTACAAAGGTTACATAATAATCGGTCTTTGCGCTGAATCTAAAACATGTATACCAGTGAGTATCATCATGATTTTCTATAATAACTGAACATACTCTTCCAATTGTTTTTCCCACTTCATCTACAGAAATACCCGGTTCCAAGTACCCTGGAAGCACTTTCTCGGCATAGTCATAGTCTAAATTCTCATCTAATTCAAATTCCAGCTTCTGGTTAGCCTTTAGTTGGAAGTGAAATGCATACTTCTTAGGCGTTGTTGTTTGATTAGGTGGAATTTCAACTATATCGATTATTTTGCTTCTTATGTTGCTTGGGAAGCTTTTCAAAACATCTTCCATTTCTGTTTTGCTAAGTGGATCACCATTTACAGTTTCTCCATTTACTTTATGTCTTGGATGATAAAGCCTTAAATAGAAATCAAAGGTTGTTTTGTCTTCTTCCGATGTCAAGTAATTGCCGGTGTAGATATTTTTAACTTTCTTTTCAATAGTAACTTTTTTCTTTGGATTTTCTTTTTCGTAGGTATTTTTAACTGTTACTACTTTACCGTCCGTTAACTTAAATGCTTCTTCATTGGAATCATTTGATGACTCCTTGAATTCATATTTAAGATTAGCGAAGTTTTCAGATACATTTATATACTGATAAGATTTTCCTGAAACAGTTTCCTTTACCTTATATTTCTTACTTGGATCCAGACCTGTTATTGTATATCCCAAGGATAATCTATCGTATTCTTTGATGTACTCAACCTGATGTCTCTTTACAGTAATATCGCCTACTTTGATGATTCCTTCTTTGCTTTGATCTTCGTTGCTGCCATCTTGATAAAGCTTGAAGCTAACATACTCTTTTTCTGTACCATCATCTTGTATTTCATATACTGTAAACTTGATATCTTTTAATATCTCAATACCTAGTTTAGTAAATCCTGAAGCCGCATTTTCTCCCTTGTTTTTGCTCTTATTGTCCGATGTTATATAACCATTTCCATCAAGTCCAACAATCTGCTTTTCAATTTTGAAATCTCGGCTCTGAACTTTTACTATTGGTTTGTTATAGGGCTTTTCTTTAGGTTGTCCTCTCCAGCTATAATTGAATTTTGCTTCATCATTGGTGAAGAGTCCATAAATATCTGTAGACGTTCCATATTTATTAGCATCTCCATATATTCTGCCGTTTAGATATGTTCTGTAGATATCATTCAAATCAGTCCTCTTCATTCCCTGATCTGTTTCCGCCAAACCTTTTCTAAGCTTTTTATAAGCTATCTCACTAGGCTTAATCTTAGCTGTAAGACGAATTTCATAGCCTGCCGGTAATTCAAAATTCTTTGGATCTGTCTCTAGACTAATTTCCTGTCTATTTTTTACACTGTTCCAATGCTTTTCTGTTACCAGTTTATTCAAGCCCAGCTTGTTGTACTCTGCCGGTGTCAAGGCATTTCCATCAGCCTCTACATTATTTTCCTTTAGCTTATAGATTTCTGCAACAAGCTCTGTATTCGCTACTAAATCCACGTTTTCACTAAAGGTATCTTTAATTGTAATGTTCGTTGCTTTCTTTGGTGCAATCTTATCAGATAACTGCTTAAAGCTATTTGCAAGGTTTTCAGGAGTGGATCCATCAAAGATCTGACCGTCTGCACCTATTGCAAGTGGTGAACCGGAACGAATAAACTTTCTATTTCCGATTGATGCCCACTTAGAGTCTAAGTCATAACCATGCTCCTCGGTTAACTCTCTCAAATGCTTCCAGTTTTGCTGGTTACCAACTCCAATTGTATAGAAGGCGGAATATCCTCCTACTTGAGCCAAATATCCTCTTGCCTGATTTAGACCTACTCTACTGAAATCTCTACCATTTCCATAAGTATAGCCTTTTGCTAAGTTCTTTTCGTATTGGAATCTAACATCTCCAAACTTAGATCTCATGATTGTATCATCATAAAGACCGTCTTCAGCTGTATAGCTATAAGTAGGATCTCCATCAGATATCATAATGTATATCTTCTTGGCATCAGATCTAGGCGCATTGCCATCTCGAATTTTGTCGTTTGGTATTGCTGTTTTTCCAAATCCGTCAAGAACATATCTTAGTCCAATAATTCCTGCTGAGTAGTTTCTTCCATCTACCTCATTTTGATTTTCAGGCAAGCTCTTCAGTCTCTGCTTAAACTCCGCTGCATTTTTTGTATAACCATAAATTTCAGCATCGTTATAAGGAGTATCTTCAATTGTAAGATCATTCTCTCCAATAATAGGAACGCTGTATTTCTTAATTTCTTTTCCGTTCGCATCCATAACCGAAACATTCTTATATACAAATCGGTTATCCGCTACATTGACTGTTCTATTTCCTCCGAATCCTACAAGCGCATATTGTAAATCGTAGTTTTCATTTTGGGAGAGGCTATCTACTAATTTATTGATTTGCTCATTAACTTTAGCTTTACGGCTTTTTCCTGTGGTCTCATAATCATTACTTGTATATCGACCTAAGCCATTCACTGTGTCGAATGGTAAATTCATACTTCTTGTAGTATCTACAAGGAATACAACATCCAACTTTTCTTTGTTCTTATAGCTTGCCTTAGCCGTTAAAGTCAAATCATAGGTTCCATCAAGATTGTTGGTAATGTACTTTTCATTACTTTCTTCATGCTCATCCGTGATGGTTTGTCCCGTTTTATTTTCTAAGTCATAGACAAAATAAAATTCATATGCGCAATTCTTTTCGTATTGACCTGTTCCTTTTCTCAGTGTGTACCAAACATATCTTTGCCCATCAATGATATACCCCAAGTTATCAATCTTACTTATCCCACTGCGAAAATTTCCGTTATATTTTGTATTAGCGTCTTGATTATATTTATAATTTATATCGAAATAATCATTAGTGTGCCCATTAACTATTTTATCAAGATTATCTAAACCTGGTCTATATGGATAAGCAGCCAGAAAATCATATCCGTTGAATGTTTTATACGCCTCTCCTGATTTATTGCTCTTATCAAAGATATTAATATCACCTTGAGCATCACCAGGCACTTCCAACTGCCAAGTTTTTGGATCTGATCCCTCTTTTTTAATATACTTTTCCAGCCCTGTTTTATACGTTTTTACCGTCCTAACTGTTGGCCCAATTTCATTAAAGTTCTTATCCACATAATGGAATATAATTGGGGGGCAATACTGTACAGCGCTGTCATTCCAGTTAATCTGATATAGAGAGAAAGAATCCACAACAAACTCTTTAGTGATTGTTTCTTCTTTATTTTCTTCTTTTACCAAAGGTTCTGTAGTTTCATTAAGTTCTGTAGCTTCTTCATTTTTAGCCTTTAAGGACTGAACCACTACTTCAACTTTTTCAATAGCTTTTGTTTCATTATTTTCTACCAAGTGATGGATGGAAATTGCATCAGAGGAAACCTCTACCGGCAAAGCTTTCTTATCAATACTAATTCTTACCGATACCGGAGATTTTGGCTCTACCTCTACAGTGCTGTCTTTCTTATCCACAAAGCGGATATCCAAGCTGGCTGCATCGTCGTAGATGGAATGCTTCTTCAGAACCTTAACCTGCTCTTCGGAAAGCTTTTCTCCTTCCGCTTCTTCTTCCGGCTTGAAGAGACGCTTTGCTTCTAATACTACGTCGCCGTCAAATGCCGCTTCGTCGTAGAATACCTGTACGTTACCGAATCCTTCGATTTCTACGTTCTGGCTCTTTCTACCAAGTTCGTTCAAGCTGTACTGGGTAAAACGAATAGATTGTAATTCAGGAAGGATTTCTTCACTGTGCTCTGTGACATCTTTCAGAAGACCGCTGTCTTCTACAACTGCTTTCTGTGCTTCTGTTGCCTTTTCAGCCTGAGCTGTCTCGGCTTTAGCTGCTGTTTCTTTAACTACCGCTTCAGTAGCTTCTACTCTAGCTTCTGTTGCTTCCTCGGAAGCTTCTGTCTTCACCTCAGCCTTAGCTTCAGTGGATTCCGCTACTGCTTCTGCAGCGGTACTTACAATTGCTACTTCGGAATCATCCTTACGTGCTTCCTCGGAAGCCTTGCTTTCTTCTGTAGCTTTAGTTTCTTCAGTTGCTTTGCTTTCTGCCACTTCCTGCTTAGCTTCAGTAGAACTCTCTTCTACCTTGGAAGCTTCTACAGTCTGTGCTTCTGTGCTTTCAGCCTTAGCTTCTGTAGCCTTGGCGTTCTTAGCTTCTGCCTGCGCCTTCTTGGCGTCGCCCAAGAACTGCTTGAACAGGCTGGTCTTGGAAGCTACGGTTACTTTCGGATATTTATTGCCATCAACAGAGAGCTGGAAGGTCATTCTTTCTGTAGACTTGTTCTCATACACGAAGGTGATGAGCTCGCTTCCGGTTAACTCTGTGTTTCTTTCAAGGTTACTGTCAGATGCTTTCTCTTCTGTTAAGGAAACTGTTGTTGCTTCTTCTTTCTTAGGAAGAAGTCCTGCTACTGCACTCTCCTTGCTGTAGAGCAGTAAGCTTTCTTTACTTTCCTTACGAACCAGTCTGTCTAAGTTCTTCGCATCTCTTTCTACATAAATCTGTAAGCCGGCTTCTTCAGCGTTCAGGCTTTCTTCCAGATTCTCGGCGATACTGTTCAGAGGAATGTTGTAAATCTCTTTCTCTCCGTCAAAGTACTCTTCGAACTCTGTCGCCAGTTCCTGATCCTTGCTGTAGGAACGAAGATTGCTCTTTCCTACTTTCTCACCCTTCAGGATAGCTTCTGTAGCCGCTCTCCGAAGGTCCGCGCCAAGGAGCTGTACCTTTACCTGGGTTCCGCTTACTTCGATTTCGTTATTCTGTTCGGTGTGAGAGGAATCTGCTCGTCCGGAAATGGTAAGTCCACGATAGCCGGTGAACAAAAGACAAGCAATCATCAGCAAAGATAACTTCTGCTTGAATCCCTTCTTCATCTTCCCTATATAATTATTTCTACGATAATTCTTCATGCCATCGACCACCTTTTTCGTACTGTTGGGTTTACGATTCTCTGAAAGAATCCGAAAGCTTTCTTGCGGACTTTCGAAAAGTTCTCAGGATTTCTTAGACTTTCCGGAAGTTTCCTTTAAGATTGCTTTTCCACTTTCTTAGAATCTTCTTTCCTTATTCTTACTCAGTACAGTTCAGGCTCGATGTTGCGGGCGTTCCTTCTCTGTATCCCGTATTCTAGCAAAAGCAGTTTTTATTTCAATAGACTTTGCGCGAAAGGCCCTTTAAATGTCATGAAAAGGGTTTTTCCCGTTTTATCCTATTTTTCGCCTATTCAAAATGCTTTAAATATCTTCTCGTTCCTTCGATTTTCTGTGCAAAATTTCTTAATATTTTTTTAGTTTTTTCTTGTTTCTTTTACTTCTCAGCTGTATTTTCGCGCAAAATATTCGGAAGAAGTCCTTTCTCCCTATATTTACGCGCACAAAAAAGAGTTCTTACGCCTTGTCTTCATTTTCATAGATGATTGCCCCGTGGGGACAGGTCTTTGGAAAATGTAAATATGCGTTCAAACGTTCTATCAGCTTCTCATCGCTGATGTGCTCCAGCTGCTCCGCCTGTTCGTGGACTTCCGCTTCTTCATATTGAAGCTTGGTCATCAAAAAGCTTTCCCACAAACGGTGTCTGCTTAAAATGCGTTTGGCGATCCGCTCTCCCTCTGCGCTCAAGGATAGCTGTCTCCCCTCCGCTACTACAAAACCTTCTTGAATCAGTTTCTTCACCATTTCTGATGCTGATGCCCTGGAAACTCCCAAACTATCCGCAATTCTCTGATTACTGGCCTCTCCTTCGCGTTCAGCAATCTTAAAAATCGCTTTGATATAGTCCTCCCGGTTCTGTGTCATCTGGCCTCCTGTATAGACTCTTACTACAGACCTCTTCCTTTCTTTTTCTGTGTTGCATAGTCACAATTATTCAATTTTTTTCTTCTCCATTACAGGGAATATAAACCCTTTCTAAATAAAACGCAAGCCTTTCCGTCATTATTCTTCATTTTAATATTTTTATGCCTTTTATTTAAGCAATATTCTTAAATTGCAAGTTTTTTGCTTTGTGAAAATAGCCTATGGCAGCTTCCTTCCGCTTTGTTTTCTTCAGATGTTGCTGTACCAGCCCGTCCAGCATGCCGACAAAGGCACAGCATCCGGAGAGGGAGATATTGAAACGGAAGGATAGAATCAGTGCCAGTACCGCGTGTAGCAGGGCAAAGGCTATGCTGTAGAGAATACAGTCCCGCAGATTCCTGCTATATAGCCTTGCCACGGCGATGGGGGCTACAAAGAGGGAAATGGTCAGGATTCCTCCTACCGTATCGAAGGAAGATATGCTTGTGATGACGATGCAAAAGAGCAGGGCGTAGTGGAGGCGTCTTTGGCTTTTTGACATTTGCCCCGCCTCCTCTCCTTCAAAGAGCAGCTTCTTCATGGGACGGTAGCTGATGAGCAGAAAGGCGGTGTTTAAGAGCAGGCAGAATAGCATTTTCCAAAAAGCAACCGGCATCCCCAGACTTCTTTGGAAAGGGATCAGGAAGGGATTTCCCATCAGCACCATATCCGTGTCCAAATGGACGTTCCGGTAGTATAGGCTTAATAGGAGTATGCCCAGGGCAAAGAAGAAGGGGAAGAGAAAGCCCAGGCTCTCCTCTCTTTTCCAACGAAGCTTCTCCTGTAGCAGTTCTATGCAATAAAAGGTGAAGAGGGCGAAGACCCCTGTGCCCAAAATCAGCAGGGGGGAGGACAGGTCTTTGATGAGGCTAAAGCTTAGGACGATGCCCAGTAGTGAGGTGTGGGACAGGGCATCTATGGACATACTGCAATTTCGATAGTAGACATAGGGGCTGAGCATGCCCGTGGCTATAGCGCAAAGAAGAAAGACCAGACAGATTTCCGGCATGGCACTCCTTTCTTATCAGGAAGAAACTGTTCAGTGGTTTTAGAAAGAAACTTTTCAGTAGTTTCAGGACAATGTTTTATGGCGTGAAGTCTGGATGCCGGCACGGAGCTCTTTCAGGATAAGCAGTACCGTAAGGCTTCCTCCCATCAGCACGATGATGCCGGCTCCGGTGGAAAAGCCCTTATATCTAAGGCTTAGTCCCGTTCCCAGCAGGGAATAGAAGAGAGACAGCAGTCCTGCCAGCAGGAACATGACGCTTCTCCTTCCGGAAAGTTCTCTGGCAAAAAGCATTGGCAGAACCAAAAAGGATGCCATCAGAAGCACCCCCAGCATCTTGATGCCAAGGGCAAGGAGGGGAATCAGAAGAAACCAGAGCAGGATATGCATTTTCCCCTCTTCCATTCCCAGAAATGCTCCATATTCCGGGTCAAAGCAATACAGGCGAAATGCCCTTCTAAATAGGAAGAAAAGGCTCAGGCTGAACAGGCTCCAGAGGAGAATCAGGACAAAATCTTCCTTTTGCAGGAAAGCCGCGGAGCCGAAGAGAAAGCTTTTCAGGCCGGATTGGGAGGCTTTGGCAAAGTGGGGATTTCCCGTGATAACTGTTTTTAAGACCATGCCCAGTCCGAACATCCCGCTTAGGCTTAACGCCAGAGCGCTTTCTCCCCGCATCCCCTGCTCTCCCTTCGTGAGACTTTGAATGATTCGCAGGGTACAAAAGGCCGTAAATGATGCGCCCAGGGCCAGAATTTTCGGGGACTTGGTGGCAAAGAGCATGTAGGCCAGAATGACACCGGGATAGGTGCCGTGCCCCAGAGCATCTCCCAGCAGACTTTGCTTTTTATAGAGGAGGATTCCTCCGATGAGGGCGGTGCTGAAGGCCAGCACCCCCAGAGGGAGGGCAATCACGAAGAAATCATAAGATAAAAAGAACATAGGCTTTCGCTTTCTATGAAGAAGCTTGCTGAACCGGGAAATCCCCTTTTATAGAACAAGCCTCTTATGGGGAAATAGCAATTTTTCTTATGCAAGCATGGTTTAGCAGGAGAAAATGGCTTCCACATTTTCAGGAGTCAGAACCTCGGCCGCCCTTCCGAAGCCGTAGCTTCCCGCCTTAATCCACAGGACATAATCAAAGTTCTCCTGCAAACGGCTCAGGTCGTGGTGGATGCAGAGGATGGTCTTTCCCATTTTCTTGAATTCCTTCAGCTTTTCCGTGATGCTACGTTCGCTTTTTTGGTCAATGGCGGCGAAGGGTTCATCTAATAGGAAGAGTTTGGCTTCTTCCGCCAGGGCTCTCGCCAGAAATACCTTCTGCTTCTGCCCTCCGGAAAGTTGGCTGATCTGCCGCTTTCGTAGCTCTGTTAAGCCCATTTCCTGCAAGGCCGCATCTCGTTTCTCCCGATCCTCTTTTCTAATAGGAAGAAAGCAGCCTCGTTTTTTGTAGGCAGACATCTCCACCACCTCTTCCACGGTGATGGGAAAGTCCCAATTCACCTTGGTGCTTTGGGGAATATAGGAAAGGTAATTCTTCGCCTTCTTCCCTTCTTCTCCGAAAATACGGACGGTTCCGGCATTTTTCGGAAGAAGCCCCAGCACCGCCTTCATCCAGGTGCTTTTCCCGGCGCCGTTGGGCCCGATAATGGCGGTCATGCTTCCTTCCGGAATCTCTACGGAAAGCCGGGACAGCACTTCCTTTTCCCCGTAGGAGACGGAAAGCTCCCGACAGGAAATGGCGGAGGGGGACACAGCTGCGTTCGCAGGCATGGCTTCATTACCGGCTTTTGCGTGGGAGAATTGCGCCGAGGTAAGGTTCTCTGCATCCATCATCTTCTCCTTCTATTTCAGGTGGTCTACAATCAGGTCTACGTTGTAGCGCACCATGGTGAGGTATGTGTCTCCCGCCTCTCCTCGGAGTCCCAGGGAGTCGCTGAAAAGTCCCCCCTCTCCTTCCTTTTCTCCTTCTACCACCTCTACGGAAAAGCCCTTTTCCTTGCAGGATTCCTGGAGCTTCTTCATTCGCTGAGGGTCGGTAGTGGATTCCGTGAAAATGGCCTTAATCTTGTGGTCTACGATAAATTGCGCGGTTTCCGCCATATCATAGGCGGACACTTCGCCGTCGGTGCTGACGCCCTGGGGCGCTTTCACTTCTATACCGTAGGCTCTGGAAAAATACTGAAAAGCATCGTGGGGAGTAAGCAGCACTCGACTTTCCTTGGGAATTTCCTCAAGTCTTTTCTTGGTATATGCTTTCAGCTCTTCCAGCTCCTTCTGATAGGCTTCTTTTCTCTCTTCAATAACAGTTTTTTCTTCCGGAAGCTTTTCTTCCAAAGTTGCCGCCATAGTGGAGACTGCCTGTGCATACAAATCTTGGTCAAACCAAAAATGGGGATCCGGCACATCTTCTCCTTGGAAGGCCTGAATGACCTTATCCTCCGGGAAGTCCTTGGAAACCATTACGCCGCCCTGTGCCTTCAGGGCATCCTGCATTTTCCCTTCAAAATGTAAGCCGTGATAGAAAAGCAGTTCTGCGTCCTGCATCTTCTTTAAGTCCTCCGGCTTCGCCTCATAGGTGTGGGGGTCCTCCCCTCTTGGGATAATGCAGCTGATTTCTACGCTGTCTCCCCCCAGTACCTCCGCCATGTCCTCCAGGAAGCTGGTGGTGACGCAGAGCTTAAGCTTATCCTTTGCGCCGGTGGAGCTTGCGTCTTTGGATTTTTCGTCTGTAGAGTTTGCGTCAGGAGACTTTGCTTCCGGGGACTTTGCGTCTGTAGAATGATCTTCGGCTTTATTGGTGGATTGGTTTTTGGATGGACTTCCGGATTGGCTTTCCATGGCTGCTCCACAACCTGCGGAGAGGGCGGTCACCAGAACCAAGCCTAGGAGTCGTTGGAATATGAGCTTTCCGTAGGAGACTTTCTTGTTCATTATTGTTTTTCCTTTCCTTTGATTTTTCGATAATTGAGAAACTTTATTCTTTTTGTCAGGTTATCCTTACAAATGATTCTATTACTTTGTATACATTATTGCAAGAACTTCTTTTCCCATTTTTCTTATTTTTCCAAAAAAATTGGCAAAAAATCAGAAAGAAGCAAAGACTGAAAAAGAAAAATACGCTACAATGGGATGGAAATTTGAAAAATTTCAAAGCAAAAAGGAGGAGTAGGCAATGTCTATAGAAATAAAAAACAATAAAGAAGAAAAGGCCAGGGAGGAATTGACTCTCCTGATTCGGCGTTACCCGGTGCTTTCCGGAATCGAAGAGAATATCTGGCAGGCTTTTAGCATGATGCGGGACAGCTATAGCAAGGGCGGCAAGCTTCTCTTGTGCGGTAACGGGGGCAGCTCCGCAGATACGGATCATATCGTTGGGGAACTGATGAAGGCCTTTTGCAGTAAGCGCCCTTTGGCTCCTGAACTTCTGTCCAATGTAAAAAAGCTCTTCGGAGAAGAGGAAACCTCTTACTTCGAAAAGCATTTGGAACAGGGACTGCCTGCCCTTTCCTTCAGCAGTCAAACCGCCCTGCACACTGCCTTTAGCAATGACCAGGACGAAACGCTGTTTTATGCCCAGTGTCTCCTTGGCTACGGCAAGCCGGAGGATCTGCTCTTTTGTATCAGCACTTCCGGAAATGCCAAAAATGTTTCTTACGCGCTAAAGCTTGCCAAGGCTATGGGCATCCCCAGCATTTTACTGACCGGAAAGGACGGGGGAAAGGGCAGAGCGATTGCGGATCTTTCCTTGATTGCGCCGTCTAATGAAACGTATCAGATTCAGGAGCTGCATCTGCCGATTTATCATTGTTTGTGTTTGATGCTGGAGAGGTATTTCTTTGCCGTATAGGGAGGACTGTAGTCATCGATGGGGGGACGCTCGGATGCAGTATGGGCTGTATTCGGGACACGCTCCCGCTATACTCGCCTGTGAAGGGAAGGACTGTGTTCATTGATGAGGGACGCTCCAGTGCAGTATAGGCATGAAATCGGGCACGCTCCCGCTAACCTCGCCTTCGTAGCAGTACTAACTTCAAGCTTCGCTTTCAGTAAGTACTGACGGGCTCAGATTGCCCTCTTTCATGTCCATACTGCATCTGTCGCTTTGACTCATCAAGTTCTACAGTCTTTCGCTACGCAGGCTGTCTTCATATACTGACGGGCTTTGATAGCCTCGATTTCAGGTCTATATTGCCGAAAATTTCTTTATTACTTTGATTTTTCACAGCTCCTTTTTTCCAAAAATTCCTTCACTTCGGCTGCATCTCGAAGATGTGTAATACGTAAAGAAGAGTCCTTTTTTCTTGTCAAAGACTCTTGGTATGATTCTTCTATAGCATTAGCAAATTTTTCGACCTGCTCTTCCCCTGATACTACAAAATTTTTTGTTATACTTCCAGTTGGCATAAGTTCTCCTTCTATAAATCTATAGCTCCTTCATCCAGCAAAAACTGCTCTACGCCAAGATAAAGAATCCCGTCTTCATCATGCTTTGGGAGGATATAGTCTTTTACAATAACTATTTTCCTAAAAAAGTCCCCGGACTGCTTTAAGGAGGCGGTTTCCTGCTCTCTTTTCTCAGGGCTGTCTACGTGTAAGGCTGACTGAATATAATATTTATTACTTCCTCGATTCACTATAAAATCAATTTCCAGATTTTTCCGTGCTCTTTTGCCCTCTTCATTTTTATAGTTTTGCTCCACTACGCCCACGTCCACATTTAAGCCACGCATACGGAGTTCGTTGTAAATGACATTTTCCATAATGTGCGTCATTTCGTTTTGTCTAAAATTCAGTCTGGCGTTTCTGAGACCGGTGTCGGAAAAATAATATTTGTAGGGTGAGGAGATGTATTTTTTTCCTTTCACATCAAATCTTCTGGCTTTTTCCATCAAAAAGGCATCAATAAAATAATCCAGATAAGTGCTGATGGTTAGCTGTGAGATTTTGATATTTTTTTCCGATGGAAAGGTATTTTCCAGCTTTCTCGGATTGGTAAGGGAGCCAATGGAAGAGGAAACGATATCCAGTAAATCTTCCAGGATAAAGGCTTCTTTGCCAATGCGATTTCTCTCCATCACATCTTTAATATAGGTATTCTGAAAGAGATTTTTCAGATATTCACTTTTTTCTTCCGGCGTTTTCCTGCTAAGGACGGTTGGCATCCCTCCATATAGACAATATTCTTCGAAAGCCAGTCTGGGATTTCCCTCATAGCAGGAGGAAAACTCTGCAAAGGAAAAGGGACATACCCGAATTTCATCCCCTCTGTCCCGAAACTGCGTCAGCACATCGGAGGACAGCATCTTTGAATTGCTGCCGGTAATGTAAATATCCGCATTGGGAAGTTTCATCAGGCCTAAAACAAGGTCTACAAAGCCAATTTTATTTTCACTGTTTTTGATATAAGGATTCTCTACTTCTTCCACAAATTGAATCTCGTCAATAAAGATATAGTAGTTTTGTTCCGGTTGCATGCGCTCCCGAAGGTAAGCATCCAATGTAAGGGGATTTCTATACTGCATGTTGCGAAGCTCATCCAAAGCTATGGTAATGATTTGCTCCTCTTTGATGCCAAGACTGAGCAAATATTTTTTATATAGCGTGAATAACAGGTATGACTTTCCACATCGCCGAAGGCCGGTGATGATTTTTACCCTTCCATTATTCTTTTTATCGATTAAACGCTTTAGATATCTAGGTCTTTGCACTTCCATAGGCTTCTCCTATTTTATATTTTTGTGTAAATGCACATTTTTATAAAATGTTTTTTCTATTATAAAGGTAAAGGGTGGAATCGAGTAGGAGGCGGCGACTAACCGCCGTCCTCTCACAGCACTGTACGTACGG
>CAUUUY010000002.1:0-20683 GCA_963548305.1 uncultured Oribacterium sp. | reverse complement strand
AGCATATCGTAGATATCTTCCTTACTGAGGCGCACCACCTCATAGCCGTAGCGGGGGATATTTTTTAAAATGCCGTCCGCACAAAGTGCCATCAGCGCCTCTCGAACCGGAGACTTGCTACAGTGGTATTTTTACAGTAGTGCCTTTTCATTCAAAATATCTCCCGGAGAAACATTGCCCTGGAAGATATCCTCCAGAATAGATTCATATACTTGATCTTTCAGACTTTTTTCCATAGTTCTCCCTTCATTTCTTTGAACTGTCCTAGTATAGCGTAAAAAAGGAGGCTAAAAAAGCCTCCGAAGTGATTTTCTCTGATGAGAAGAAAATATTTTTATCCTAAAACTTGCTATGAAAAATTATGCATACAGATTTTCTAAGGAAATCAAAAGCAAATCATCCTGAGAAATTGCTTCAAATCCGCTTTTGGAAAGGAAGCCGTAACGATAGCATTGCAGGCCGCATTCCTTTACCTGCGCTATCTCCTTTTCTATTTCCGCCTTGCTAAGAGGCTTATCTTGAAACTTTACTTCATAAAAAATATAGCCCTTGGGATCGTAGGTGACAATGTCGAACTCTCCGTTTCGTCGTTCTTTCGGAATGTCATAGTAGTACCTGCCTATTTTCTCAAAGGGCTCCTCCATAAGTCCTGCCCGATTCTGCCGAATCAAATATTGTTTTCCTATTGTCTCAAAACGCTTCGGCACATAGGCATTTTCAAAGTCCTCCTGAATATATCGCTGATAGAAAATATCCGAATTCATCACGTTTAGCTGGGAGCTGTAGCGGAAAATATATCGATAATAAAACAAGGACATGGGGTCACTGATATAATATCCGGACTTCTTTCGGTTATTTTCATCATTAATGGGCGCTGCCTTCTCCACCAGCTCCATACGAATCAACTTGTCCAACACATCCACTAAGCTGGGGCCACTGGAAACATAGGACTGAGACAGGATATCGTTAAAGCGGGAAAATCCCTTTGCCATAGCCTCAAAGACTTCATTGGCATTCACAATTTTCGCAATTTCCGACTTAAGGTACATGAGTACCTCATTTTCCAGTCTTGCACCGGGGGATGCAATCAGCTCTATAATATTTTCCTTTACGGACCTGTCTTCTCGAATCAAACGATTATAATAGGGAATTCCGCCAAAAACACTATAAAGCCTCACCTTATCCTCGTCGGAAAAATGGGAATAAAACTGTGCCGAATCATAGTAATCCATGGGTTTCAGCTTTAAAACCAAATCAAAACGGCCAAATAAGGGATTCTCTTTTTCTATCAGTTTCTGCATGGTATCCACAAAGGAACCGCACAAGGCCAATTTCAATTTACTCCGGTTTCGATATTGATCAATCAGTGCCTGCAAAACACTGTCCATGCCCTTCAGCACATCACTAAGGTAAGAATATTCATCCAAAATCAAGAGAATATTCTCCTCCGTCGCCTTTTTAAAAAGAAAATCCAGCACTTCCTCCAGGCCGGAAAAGGAAATCTTCGGGTAGCCAAACTCTTCCGAAAGTAAAGTCGCCAGACTTTCTACATTGTTCATTTCAGAAGTCTGTTTGCACTCGTAATAAATCCTCTTCCCCTCAAAGAACTGCATGGAATGTTTCATCAGCTCGCTCTTTCCGATTCGCCTTCTTCCGTATAATAGAAGCACTTCCATGCCGGGAGACTGATACAAGCCTTTGATTTTCCGTACTTCTTCCTCTCTTCCGATAAATTTCATTTTATTCGGTCACCTCCGATTCGGTTTTGTCCGAATAAAAATTATCATATCTGTTCTAAGATGTAAAGGCCAGGAATTAAACTACCGCATTTCCTCAATATGATAAATGTAGTCAATAGTGGACAGGGCTTCGATAATCTCCTTGTGGGTTTTGAACTTCTTTAACTCCTTACTGTCTATGGTGAAGGTCACGGAATACACGCTAAGGCCGGAACCGTGGTAGGCGGTATTTAACTCGATATCATCAATGCGAAGTCCCAGTCTCCGGATGGTGGTGACAAAGTCCTGTAAATACTGCCGACTCTTTAACTCCAAATGAATTTCAAAGTGGTTAGACCGATTTTTCAGATACATTTCCAAGCCCGGTAAAGAAGACAGAATCCAATAAAGCATAAAGCAGGCTACTACACTGATCAAGTATAGTCCCGCTCCTGCACTGAGGCCGATGAGAATACAGGACCAAAGGGCGATGGATGTGGTTAATCCCTTCACCTGATTTCGGGAGCTGTAAAGAATCGCCTTTCGGCTGATGCTTGCAATACTGATCATGGCAAAAGCGGAAAGCATGGGAAAACGAAGATTTCCCTCGTTCATAAATAGCAGATCCAAAATCATGGCCAAACAGCTGGATAAAGAGGCCAAAATAAAGGTACGAAGACCTGCGGAATGCCTTTTATTTGCTCGCTCACAGCCAATCATGGAAGCCAGAAGAACCGCAAGTAAGATTCTAAGCAAGGCGGAAAAAAGGCTGATATTATGCTCTATCCTAAGACTTTGAAAAGCTTCCTGTAGTATCCATTCTGACATGGCTTTTCCTCCTGTTCTATTGAAATACTCTGTAATCAATGCGCGTAAAACTCATCCATTTTATCTTATCAAAACCCTCTTTAAGACGCTTCAAGCTAATACTGCTCCTCCGCCGCCTCGGTAAAGGCTTCTTCCTCTTCCGCCAGTCTCTTAGCATGAGAAGGAAGTTCCTTCTGAATGGCCTGGATTCGCTCAATCAAAAGCTCCACTTCATTTTTCTTCTTTTCCGGTTCTAGTGTGACGGATTCCGTTAAATCCTCCAGACTTACCGCATAGGAATGGGAAAGATAGAGTCCCAGTTTAGCACACCCCGGTCCTATAAGTTCGTAGAGAATACTGGAAGCAAGAATTACCGTTTCCAGAGCTCTTCCCAGCTCTCCTCCCAGGATTCTGGCCCCCAAGGCGGAAAGACCGATGGCCACCCCTGCCTGAGGCACCAATGCCAGTCCTAAATATTTCCGAACTTCCTTCTTTTCTCCCACCAAAGTTGGCCCCAGAATAGCTCCCAGGTATTTTCCCAAAATGCGTACCAAGAAATAACTGATTCCCACCAAGAGCAAAGGAACATTTTCCCCTATTCCCTCAGAATGTAAGAGCACATCCAGCTTAAAGTTCATACCGGAGCGCACGAAAAACAGAAGTAAAATAGGAGGATTAAAGTAATTTAATTGCTTGAAAATCTTGTCGTCTTCCGTGATATTGATGTAAATCATACCCATGGACATACAGCCCAAAAGAGGAGAAACATCCAAAAGGGCGCAGATGCCGCAAAAGCTGAACAGTACAGCAATGGTAATAATCAAACGGTTGTCCGTAGAACGCTGCTTCGGCATTAAAAGCTTTAGAAAAAGCCCAAAAAGTCCTCCCAGAAGTAGTACCGCCAGATTTAAAGCAATAGGCATCAGAATACTACTTGCCTTGAAAGAGCCGGATTGCAAAGCCACCGCCACGGAAATCGCCATGCTGTACGCCACAAGACCAAAGACATTGTCCAATGCCACCACCTGCAAAAGGGTGTTCACAAAGTCCCCCTTAGCATTAAACTGCCTTATGGTCATAATCGTGGAAGCGGAGGCGGTGGTGGCCGCCAAGGCTCCCAAAACCAAAGATAGACTTAAATTCAATTTCAAAATAAAAAGGCAAAGCACAAAAACAAAGAGAGAAGCCAGAGTCGCTTCAAAAATCGTAATAAAACAAACCTTTAGCCCGTTCTGCTTTAGCGTAGAAAAGGTAAAAAATTCTCCGGTACCAAAGGCAATAAAGGCAAGGGCAATATCCGCAATAAAGCTCGTGCCTTCAATAATGTCCGGATTCACCAGATTCAAGCAATAAGGTCCAATCAGGATTCCCGCCAAAATGTAGGCGGTTACATTGGGAAGCTTCAGGCGCTTGGTGACTCTTGTTAAGGCAAAGCCGGAAAATAGCATTAAAGCTATGGGGATAATCACCCCGGACACAGAGGAGCCCCCCTGAAATATTTGCATAATGGATTGTCCTTCCATGGGATTGTCCTCCTTCCTGGAAAATATTCTAAATCTATAGTAAATAATCGACATGAAAAAGGGAAGTGCTAAACTTGCCCAAAACACATCGTTTAGTACTTCCCCTATTTTTTATTCTTCTAAAACTCATTCCGCCGCTTTAGTGAATTATTTTCTAGCCTGATCAATGACTACTGCAATCAGAATAATAACGCCCATTGCCACCGTCTGCCAATATGCCGAAACCCCAAGTAAACTTAACGCATTATTAATAATTCCGATAACGATAAGACCAATAACTGTCTGAGGAATTCCTCCTCGTCCACCGGACATACTAGTACCACCCATTGCTACTGCTGCAATGGCATTTAACTCATAGCCTACTGCTGCTGTGGCCTGTCCATTCTGTAACTTGGAGGCTAACACCAGCCCTGCTAATGCTGAAAGAATTCCGGAAATCACATAGACCGAAAAACGGACTTGATCTACATTAATTCCCGTCAGCTTAGCTACCTCTTTATTACTACCTACAGCATAAATATATCTTCCATAGCAAGTCTTTGTTAAAATAATATAACTTAGAAAAATAATAAAAACCATTAAAATAACTGATACAGGAATAATACCAAGTTCTCTTAAACCGATAAATCCAAAACTTTCCGGCAAGCCAAAAACCGGCTTTGCATCTGTAAAAACATAGGCTAAACCTCTTGCTACATTCATCATCGCCATAGTTGCAATAAAGGGAGGAACATTCAACTTTGCAATACAAAATCCATTAAGAGCACCACACACAGTACCTATTACTAAGGAAGTTAGTAATATAATCAGAATGGACATCGGAACAGATGCATTTGGCATAGTTTTGATTAAAGACGCTCCTGCTACCCCTGCTATAGCCGCTACCGAACCAACAGAAAGGTCAATACCATCTGAAAGTATAGTAAAGGTCATGCCACAGGCAATAAGTGCATTGATTGAAATCTGAATCAAGATATTCTTGATATTTCCCCCTGTCGCAAATCGAGGGACAAAAAGAAGACACACTGCAAACAGCGCTACCGCAAAAAGGAGCATGGTATTTTCTCCTTTTAGGACTTTTGATATACCACCATTTTTCTTATTCATAAACAACCTCCTCATTTCCTTTGCTGGCAAAAAGCATGACATTTTCTTCTGTCGCTTCTGCACTATCCAGAAAACCGGTTACATATCCCTCTCGCATTACCATAATGCGATTAGAACATCCTAATACCTCTGGTAATTCTGAAGAAACGAGGATAATGCTGCCACCTTCCTCGACAAAATTCTTCATAAGCTCATATATTTCCGCTTTAGCATTAACGTCTATTCCCCTGGTAGGCTCATCCATAATAAGAATCTTAGACTTTGCTAAAAGCCACTTTGCTATTACTACCTTCTGTTGATTTCCTCCTGAAAGATTTTTAATGATTGCTGAATCTGAAGGAGTCTTAATCCGTAACTTGTCTATGTAGGAAATTGCTTCTCGCTTTTCCCACGAAAAATCAATAAAACCACTATGACTATTCTCTTTTAAAGATGCCAAACTGGTATTTTCCCGAACTGTCTTTTCCAGTAAAAGTCCCTGGCCTCTTCTATCTTCGGGAATTAATCCCATACCTTTTTTAATAATTTCCTTAGGCTGTAATCCCTTTAAACTTTCTCCATACAAAAATACCTCTCCACTATCATAGGAATCAGCTCCGAAAATCGCCCTCATTAATTCAGTTCTTCCTGCACCGATAAGTCCGGCTACCCCAAGAACTTCTCCTTTATATAGTTGAAATGAAACATTTTTAAAATGATTTTTAGAGCATAGGTTCTTCACCTCCAAAACCAATTCTTTATTTTCCGGAGCTTTGGCTTTGTAATAAAATTGGGAAATTTCTCTTCCCACCATCATTTCTACCATCTTCTGTTCAGTTACTGTTGAAACCGGTACTGTAGCAATCTTCATACCATCTCGAAGTACGGTAAGCATATCTCCCATCTCCAGAATTTCCTTTAGACGATGAGAAATATAAATTACTGCAACATTATCTTTCTTTAATTGACGTATAACTCGAAAAAGAGACTGTACCTCGTGGTCAGAAAGCGAACTGGTAGGCTCATCCATAATTACTAACTTACTATTCTGAGAAACAGCTCTGGCAATCTCTACCATTTGCTTTTCTCCATTACTAAGCTTATATACCGGTGAGCGTGGATCAATCGCCACATCCATTTCATCCAAAATCCTTTTACATTCCGCAATCATTTTTTCTTTGTTTAAAAATCCGGATTTTTTCTCTTCTCTTCCCAGAAAAACATTTTCATAAACTTTTAAATCCTCAATAACGCTAAGTTCTTGATGAATAACGCTGATTCCTCTCTGCTGCGCTTCTCGAATATTTTTTGCCCCGGGCTGTCCCTCTATCAAAACTTCCCCTTTATCAGGTTGATAAATACCGGAAATGATTTTAATAATTGTGGATTTTCCTGCACCATTTTCTCCCAAAAGAACATGTACTTCCCCAGGATAAAAAGCAACAGAAATATCCTCTAAGACTTTCACGCCGGGAAATTCCTTATGAATATGCTTTAATTCTACTAAAGTCTCTTTTCTTTCTTCCATCATAATATGCTCCATATTATAGAAAAAGGCGTCCAAAAAGTGGGACGCCTTCCTCTTAACCTATCTTTTTATTACTTTGCATTCTTTGCATCAATAATATAAGGCGCAATCAAAATCTCGGAATCTACCTTCTCACCCTCTAAATGCTTCTTAATAGCCTCAAGAGTGGTCTTACCAATTCCTGCAGGGTCCTGTGCAACATCTGCAACCCAGTTTCCACCCTTCTTGATTTCTGCAACACCTTCCGGATTTCCGTCATAACCGATAATCTTGGTTGCTGCATTGGCTGCTGTGATAGAGGAAAGAGCACCAATAGCTGCAGGATCTCCTACACAGAAAACAACATCGATATTATCATTCTTTAAAAGCATGTTCTGCATTACATCTGCAGCCTTCTGCTGGTCACCGGAATAGTTCTGCACATCAACTACTTTGATATCCGGAGCATTCTCCTTTAAATAATCTGTAAATCCGGTCTCTCTATCTACACAGCTTTCGATTTCAGAATAAGTAATTACTGCTGCATTACCCTTTTTTTCGGTAAGGATATTATTTACCACATACTCAGCAGCAAGCTGTCCACCCTTCTTGTTATCTGTAGCAACGTGAGTAACCGGCTTTCCATCAGAAGCGATATCCATAGTAAATACCGGAATTCCAGCCTTTTCTGCAAGCTCAATCATAGACTTGGATCCTGCAGAGTTAGTTGGTGCAATAACAATAGCATCTACTTTCTTGGTAATAAAATCCTGTACCTGACCAAGCTGCTTATTTGCATCTCCTGCAGCATCTTGTACATCTAAAGTCCATCCATATTCCTTTGCTTGCTCTTCCATAGCAGTCTGGATACTATTATAGAACACGTGGGTACTGTTCAGTAAGCTTACACCGATGGTCTTTGCTTCTCCTTTAGTCTCTTCCTTCTTAGCCTCCGTCTCTCCGGCTTTCTCTGTCTGTTTTTCTGTTTGCTCCGATGCCGCAGCACTTGTGCTCTTTGCAGCACTGCCACCTCCACAAGCCACAAGAGATACAGCCATTAAAGCTGCGAGTACCAATGAAATACCTTTTTTCATCACTTTTTCCTCCTTTAAAGATAAGTAAGTAAATATTCAGAACGAGGTCTGCGTGATTGCTTACCCGTTTTGATTCGAGTTGAAATTTGTCCATTATTGAGAAAAATAAAATATTGTTTCACATATTCCAAATTCTTATCTAAGTTTTTATGCCTTATGGACACTATTCAATACATGCATCTTATGCTTAATAAGTTCCTTAACTTTTTCTCTACCTGCTCCATTATATTTCTTTGGATCAAATACTTCCGGATTCTTCTCAAGGTACTCTTTTACCCCCTTGGTAAAGGCATCTCTTAATTCGGTTGCAAAGTTCACTTTGCAAATACCAAGACCTGTCGATTTCTTTACATCTTCATCAGGAATTCCCGAAGCACCATGTAGAACAATAGGAATACTTACCAGACTTTTGGTTTTTTCCAAAATATCAAATCGTAGCTTTGGTACTCCTTTGTAAAATCCATGAGCATTTCCAATACCAACTGCAAGAAAATCCACCCCTGTTTGCTCTGCAAATTCCTTTGCTTCTTCCGGATCAGTATAGGACTTTTCACTGTCTTTTACTTCATGTGTGTCTTCTTTTCCTCCTACCGTTCCTAATTCTCCTTCAACCGGTACTCCCATAGCATGTGCAAACTCAACCACTTTCTTTGTAAGAGCTACATTTTCAGAAAAAGCCAGCTTAGAGCCATCAATCATGATAGAGGTGTAACCGGATAAAATCGCTTTCGCACAAAGCTCTGCACTGTTTCCATGATCCAGATGTAAAGCCACCGGCACTTTCGCCTTTTTTGCTTCTGCGTTTACCATTCCAAAAAACATATCTGTATCTGCATATTGCAAGCTTCCCGGAGTTGTCTGAATAATTACCGGAGAAGATAATTCCTCTGCCGCTGCTACAATTGCCTGAACCATCTCCATGTTCTCCGCATTAAAAGCACCAACTGCATAGCCTTCTTGCTGTGCTTTCATCAAAATTTCCTTAGAACTTACCAAAGCCATATTTTTCCCCTTTCTATTCTTCTAAATTTATAATTTCAACTTTTTGTAACATTGCTTCCAAATCTTCTTTTTCACACAACTGAGTACCCGGATGTAGTAAAGATCCTGTTGCACAAGCTACCGCATATCTAAAAATATCTTCATCTGAAAGGCCTTTCTTCATCGCCAAACAAGCTCCTGCCACCATGGAATCCCCGGCCCCCTGTACTCCCTGTACAAGAATCTTTACCGGTTTTGCCTGATAGCACTTTTCTGCTGTAAGAAATAAAGCGCCCTCCTCTCCCAATGAAATACAAAGATAATGTATACCTTTCTGTAGTAAGCTCTTGCCAAAGCTAATCATTTCTTTGGTATCTTTAAATGCCTTTCCATAAAAAGCTTCCAACTCTTCCCGATTCGGTTTCACAAAATACGGCTGTGCCTCTAATGCCAAAGCTAGTAAATCTCCAGTAGCATCTAAGACTGTTTTTATCCCTTTTTCCTTTGCTAAAAGTATTAATTCCTTATAAATACTCCTTGGAACCCCTGGTGGTACGGAGCCATCCACAACTAAGATATCCGTCCCTTCCCACTCTTTTTCCATCAAAGAGAAGAAAGCAGACACATCGGCTTCAGTAACTTCTTGTCCCTTATCATTAAACTCGCTCATTACACGCTTTTCCATGTCGAAAATCTTTACATTTACACGAAGACTTCCTTGAACTGTGTGAAAGTGATAAGGACAATGAATACGTTCAAAAAAGCGTCTTAATCTGACCTCATCTTCCGAAAAGGAAAAACCGGTCGCTTTATTGCTAACACCAAGATTTTGTAACGCTATACTGACATTAATTCCTTTTCCCGAAATATCTTCCCTTGTTTTCAAAACCTTATTTGTTCCTCCATAAAGGAACTTCTCAATCTCTATTGTTCTATCAATACAAGGGTTTAAACTAACTGTAAGAATCAATTTTTCTCCCCCTTTAAAAAATCAGACATAGCTTGGAAAATAATGTACACTGATGTAGCTCCTGCATCCTGCAGCCCGATGGCCTTATCTCCAAAATACTTTGCTCTTCCAAAACGTGCTTTTATCGTTTTCGTGTACTCCATCCCTTTTTCTGTAGCTAAAGCAGCTCTTTGAAAGCCCTCTATAAGATCCAATCCTTCCTTTGCCCCCTCTTCCAGAGCAAGAACTGCCGGTTCCAAAGCATCCACCATTGTCTTATCTCCTACTTTAGCCTTCCCTCTCTTTTTTAGTGAAGTTAATGAAGTAGAAAAAATCTCTGCAAAATCACTTAATTTGAAACTGTTTCGTTCCTCTCTTTTTACAATTCCCGATATAAAAACCGTTCCAAATAAAACGCCTGAAGCTCCGCCCATAGTGTCTAAAAGGCAAGTACCCACTGCTCGAAAAACCCCTTCACAAGAATCAACTTTCAAATCAAGCAACATTTTCTGAACAGCCAAAAAGCCTCTTTTCATACCTGTTCCATGGTCTCCATCACCTATTTTCAAGTCAATCTCTGTAAGGTACGGCTCTGACTCCACCACTTTCTGAGCAACCCTCTCCATCATTCTTTTTACTTGATCAGCACTAACTTCCTTCATACTGTCTTCACCTTCTACATCTTTTCTTCCACATTAAGTTTGAACACCCTGAACTCTGTATATGATGCTCACCAAGTTCATTCCATTTCTCTTTTGTAAAACAACGGCGAATACGCTTCTTTTTTATAAAATCCTCTATATTCCTCTTGCATTTTCAAAAAGCTAAGAGAGAGTCCCCCTGCTCCTTGTGTGGGGAAAAGTGATTGCGCAAAAGTATCAAATACTTTTATTTTCTTCCTCTTCAAAGCATTCTGAAGGCTATATAAGAGGATGCATTCTTCCAAGGTAGTTGTTGCCTGAAATACATTCAGAAAAACAGCAATCTCATCTCCTTCTTTTAGCTGCAAATCAATCAGTAAAGGTTCAATGAGCTTCTCTATTAAAGAATCCGCACTTGGCAAATTTGTTCTTTCTTTTCCTAATTCTCCGTTAAATCCCATACCGTACTCTACAAAACCATCCGGTAAATCATAAGCTTGTTTTCCATTTTCGAAAACAAAAGCCGGAGAAGTAGTTACGCTTGCCGTGGAAAGATTATCATTTATTCTCTCTCCCAAAGGCACTAGTTCTTCTAAACTAAGTCCCGCATTTCTGGCTGCAGAGAGTATTTTCAATACCAATGTAACACCGGAAATACCCCTTCTCTCCTCTCTTTCTTCTGATGAATCCACATCATCCGAAACATAAATCTGTCGTGTCTTAATTCCCTCAAGTTCTGCAAGCTCACTTACCAACTCAAAGTTTAGAACATCCCCAGCATGATTCGTTGCAATGCACAGTACTCCTTCATCATGAGAAAGCGCACGAATCGTTTTAAGAATACTGCCTGCTGCCGGTGCAGTAAAAATATCCCCTAAAACGCAAGCATCAGCCAGTCCTTTTCCCACATATCCAATCGGCCAAGGCTCATTACCTGCCCCTGCTCCAATTAAAATAGATACACCATTTTTTCTATCTTTATACAATAGAACTTTTTGCCCTTCTATCCGTTCAAAAAGATCGGGGTAGGTTTCTACATATCCATCAATCATTTCTTCTACCGCTTTTTCCAGCGTATTATGTAAACGATTCATTTTTTCCTCCTACTCTTTTTCCTCTAAACATTTTACTAATTATTTAATATGCTCTGTATGAATCTCATTCGAAAATGTCTTAAAGTAAGTGATATTTTTTCTTTTATTCTTATGAGCAACGAGCATATAAAGACAATCCACAATAACAAGCTGTGCCAAATTTTCACTGGACGGATCAAATAGGTTCCCATCCTGCGCATTATTATAATCATATGCACTAAATAAGGTGTAATCCGAAATTTTAGCTAGTGGAGACTCTTTAATACTACTGATTCCCACCACTTGAATACCTCTTTTTTTCGCTCTTCTTGCTCCCTCAACCACTGATTTACTCTGTCCAAAATTACTCACGCAAATCAAAATATCTTTTTTTTCCATAATGGATGTAATATTTACGATCTCGTGGGCATCACTAAACATCATAATCGGGTATCCAATGCGATAAAGCCTAGAGTACAGTGCCTCCATAGTGACTTTTGATCGACCCACGCCGATGACTACAATTCTTCTTGCCTCATGAATCAAATCTGCCACTGTCTGCATAGTATCAAAGTCCAGAATTCCCCAAGTCTCTTCCAGTTCTCTAACACTTTTTGAGAAAATAGTTTTACAGATAGAATGAGCATCCCCAGTAATAGGCTCACCGTTATAATTTAGTTCATTTTCTTCCTGCCTATTCTCCTCTTGCTTTTCCATCACAATCTTTAGACGAAAGTCACGGAATTCTTTGTACCCCATCATTTTTACAAATCTACTGACAGAAGCTGTACTGACTCCACTCCTACGAGCTAATTCACTAGCTCTCTCCACACACTTCTTATCTTCTGTATCAATGAGATAATCTGCTATTTTTTGCATTGCTTCATTCATCTGAGGATATAATGATTTAATCTCCGGAATAACAGATTGTTGCACGAAGCGCTCACTTCCTTTCGTATGTACTTTTGTTTCATATATCTGTAATAAACTAATTTTTTGTTTCACAGTAACTTTATTCTACTCCACAAAGAATGTCAATCTTACATATATTTTTCAGGAATTCAGACAATTTTTTAGCAAAAACTTATACATAATCAACTAATATAAAAGCGATTATAAAATTCTCTTATAGCATAAACAGTAATTACAAAGCCTGTGTTTGAATCCTTAGAAATAGTTCCCCTCTTATTTGCCTTTCCTATGAATCTCTGCTATGATATAAAATAATAAAATTTATCATTTTTGAAAGGAGTCTTATGTATAATCAGGAGCGGTATCTTTTTCGGGCGGCTACTGAAGAGGATATCCGAGAATTAGCAGCGATAGAAAAGATATGTTTTCCGGAAAATGAAGCCTGTAGCTATGAAGAGGTTAAAGACCGTGTTGAGAAAATACCGGAAGATTTTTTGATTGCCTTTGATCAAGTGAATAAAAAGATTGCCGGTTATATGAGCGGTATTCACTCCGGTTCTGAAGTCTTTTTGGATGAATTCTTCCGAAATGCCTCCTTACAGGAAAAAGGAGCAAAGCATTGCTTTCTTTTAGGTCTGGAGGTTCGACCGGAATATCAAGGAAAAGGGCTCGCCAGCCAGATTATGAACCGCTATATTGACATGGAGGAAGAGCGGGGTACGGAGAAGATTTTTCTCACCTGCCATACCCACTTTGTTCCTTTCTACAGCGGTTTCGGCTATGAGCATTTGGGTAAATCCCCCTCCACCTGGGGCGGAGAGAGCTGGGAGGATATGGTTTATATCCTTGCGTAATAAGATAAAATTTTAGACAAGAAAAAAGAGGCTGTTAAATCAAAAAGGGCTCCTATGCAATATAGGGCTGAAATGGGGCATAAACTCAGATTACTCCTATTTCAGACCTATACTACATAAAGACTATTTATATTTTGATTTTTACAGCCTCTTTTTGCTAAACTACAGTTTTTTCAGCTTGGCAAAGCCTGCCAGCATCTTCTTCTGCCCTGCCGTATCAAAAAGTACCGTTACCAGCTTATCCTTCTTATCCTCTTCTATGGCCAAAACTTCGCCCTCTCCGAATTTCGTATGGCTGACCCGGTCTCCTACCTGATAATCCAGGCTTCCGGAGCTCATGCCGGAAATGCCCTTTTGGATAATGCCGGCCTGCTGATAGGCTTGAAGATCCAAAGGCTTTTTGGAAGAAGAATATCCGTCACTGCCATATAGATTAGAGGATGAACGCCCTGATGAACCATAGGCACCGGTAGAGCCATAGGAACCGGAGGAGCCGTAGGAATCGGAAGAACCATAGGCACCAGTAGAGCCGTAGGAACTTCCCCTTCCATAGCCACTTGAAGCAGAATCCCCATAACCTGACTGTCCCATATAAGCTTTGATAGACTGATTCGCCTGCTGTAAGTAAGAGCTATAGCCGGAACGGCCTGTTTTTTCCATGAAAATATCTTCTTCACTGGGCTTTTTCCGATAGAGATACTTCTTCTCCAAATGCTCTTCCGGCACATCATCCACAAAGGAGCTGACCAGCATGGACTGATACTGCCCATGGACCACCCGGTCTCTTCCTGCGGTTAAATACAGTTCCTTTTCCGCCCTGGTAATGCCCACATAAAAGAGTCTTCGCTCTTCCTCCCGTTCCTCGGGAGTAAACATGGACTGGGCACTGGGGAAGAGGCCTTCATTTAAGCCTACCAGATAGACCACCGGAAACTCCAGACCTTTGGCTCCATGTAAGGTCATCAGGGTGATTTTGTCTTCCGTTAAGTCACTTCTATCCAAGTCGGAAAGGAGAGACACCTCTTCCAAAAAGGCGGAAAGACTGCCCTCATCCCCATTTTCCTCGATATAAGACTGAAGCTTTCCCTGTAACTCCTGAATGTTTTCCATACGGCTTTCCGCCTCTATGGCTCCCTCTGCCTGAAGATCTTTTTCGTATTCCGTGTCCTGTAAAATGCGGTCAATAAGGGCGCTTAATTCCACATCCTTCCAGCCCTCCAGCATTTCCAGAAAGCTTCCCACCATGCTTAAAGCTTTTCCGGAAAGTCCTGCCGCCTTGGCAAAGGGAAGGGATTCCACCAAAGATAAGCCTCCGAGGCTTTCTCCATACTGCTGCAATTTTAAAAGGCTAGCCTCGCCAATGCCCCTCTTTGGCACATTAATGATTCTCCGAAGAGCCACATCATCCTTTTTATTCACCAAAATCTTCATATAGGAAAGGATGTCCTTGATTTCCTTTCTTTGGTAGAAGTTCACACCCCCCACAATCTGGTAGGGAATATTCCAATGAATACACTGCTCCTCCAGTAGACGGGACTGGGCGTTGGTGCGATACAGCACCGCCTGGTCCTTATAGCTCCAGCCTGCATCCCGAATGCCTCGGATAACAGCCGCCGCCTCTTCCTTGGCACTTTCATATTCCTGAAAGCTGACCTTCAAGCCCTCCTTCTCCGCAGTCCAAAGCTTCTTTTGCTTTCTGTGCTGGTTTTCAGCAATAACCACATTGGCCAAGTCCAGAATAGGAGCGGTGGAGCGGTAGTTTTGTTCCAGCTTTACCACCTTGCAGTTTGGAAAATGAGATTCAAAGGAGAGGATATTTTCCACATTGGCACCCCGGAAACGGTAAATACTCTGGTCGTCGTCTCCCACCACGCAGATATTTTGATACTTCTTGGCAAGGAGATAAACCAAATGGAACTGCACATCATTGGTATCTTGATACTCGTCCACCAAAATATAACGAAAACGTTCCTGATACTTCTCTAAAACTGCCGGAAACTTCTCAAAAAGCTCCTTACAGCGTAACAAAAGGTCATCAAAGTCCAAGGCATTGTTTTGTTTTAGCTTTTCTTCGTACAGTCGAATGCAGGCACGAATCTTCCCATCCAGAAAATCCTCCGGATCCTCCAAAAGATAGTCGGAAACGGTTCGTCCCTGATTCTTCACCTGGGACAGGGCGGAAAGCACCAACCTTTCCTTCAGCATCTTGCTATCTATCTGCAATTCCTTAAAGACCTGCCGCATCACAGTTTTCTGATCATCCGTGTCATAGATGGAAAAGTCGGAGTCATAGCCCAGATTTCCGATTTCCCTTCGTAAAATTCTTAGGCACATACTGTGGAAGGTGGATACCCAGATTTCCCCCTGCCGCTCCGGCAGAAGCTGATTCACTCTGTCCCGCATTTCCTGGGCTGCCTTATTGGTGAAGGTAATCGCCAGAATCTGATAGGGAGATACCCCCTTTTCCAAAATCAGGTAGGCGATTCTGTGGGTCAGCACTCTGGTTTTTCCCGAGCCTGCCCCCGCCAAAATCAAGAGAGGCCCCTCTCCATGGGTGGCGGCCTCATACTGTTCTTTGTTTAATATATTTTTCAGCTCCATGGCTTTCCTTTCTTTTCCTTAGGTCATATATACCCTATACTCTCTTATTTTTTCCTTCGTACTTTAAGCTACCTTGCTTAAGGATAGTACCATTTTCCCCTTATAGCCACTGCTAAATTCTTGTAATTCTACTTCGCTATGCTATACTTGTTTTTATGGACGAACAATATTTAAATGAATTAACTGAATATCTTAAAAGTTTACATCATGTGCATGCGGGAAGCCTGCCCTCTCTGGATCTATACATGGATCAGGTGACCGGATTTATGGAGGAACATCTGGCCTCCATGAAGCGTCATCCGGAGGACAAAGCGCTTACCAAAACCATGATTAATAATTATGCCAAAAATAAGATTCTGCCTCCTCCTGTTGGAAAGCGCTACAACAAGAATCACATGCTGATTCTGCTTTTAATCTACTATTATAAGAGTATGTTGAGTCTTTCCGACATCCGTACCGTGGTGGATCCCTTAGCGGAAAATTATTTTTCTCTTCACAGCAAACCCAGACTCACCGATATTTACGAAGAAATCTTCTCCTTTGCCAATGGAGAAATGCAAAGCTTAGTGGAGGATTTAGGGAAAAAGTTTCAAACCGCCAACAGCTCCTTTTCGGAACAGGATCCCGCCTTTGCCAACTTGGAGGAATCGGAGCGGGAACAACTCCAAAGCTTTTCCTTCCTAAGTCTCCTGGCCTTTGATGTCTACCTCAAGAAACAATTAATGGAGAAGATCGTAGACCGCATGGAGGAGAGCCAAAAGAAAAGGAAGAGGAAAAAGAAATAAAAGATACAAGACTATAAGCGCTTTGCTACTCTATAGCATGGGATCCGGGGCACGCTCCCGCTAGCCTCGCCTTGACTGAGCAGTGGTTTCTGTTAACCACTGCTCACTTTGCTTCGCAAAGCAAATTCCTTCGGAAGTTGGTCTAAGTACAGGAGGTGCTATTCTTATGAATAGCACCTCCTTAGCGGTTCTAAGCTTTTCAAAAACAAAAGCCAAGAACCGACGGGCTCAGACTACCCCCGGACTCCAATGCTATAGAGAGCAAAGCTGTTTTTATGCCCTGCTTGTATTTTTTATTTTCTTTTCCCTTTTTTATTTTTCCTCTTCCTTTTTGGCTATCCTCTCAAAGGCTACCGCGTAGCCGTCTTCTCCATAATGTAGAGAACGGTTGACTCTGGAAATGGTTGCGGTGGAGGCTCCGGTGGCCTTCGCAATGTCGATATAGGTTTTGCCTTCCTGCAAGAGCTTGGCCACTTCATAGCGCTGGGCCATGGCCAAAAGCTCATTGATGGTACAGAGGTCCTCGAAAAAACGAAAATACTCTTCCGTGGTTTCCAGCTGCTGCATTCCCTCAAATAAATGTCGTACCTCTTCGGTGTCTAGTTTCCGGTTCATTTTCTTCCTCTCCAAATGCTTCTTTATTCCCAGGTTACAGGGGTAGGTCTTCTGGTATCAAAGACCTTCTTCACGTCAATCAAGTCGGAAAGTCTATCCGCCGCTCCGCTGTAGGATTCATACAGGCGATAGCCGTCCAGATTTCTTCTTCCCTGCCGGACAAAATCATCTCCGTACTGCATCCAAACCTTTGCGGAATCTACGTTACAGAAGTAATGGAAGCCTGCCGCCTCCAGCAAATCATATTTTCCGTCTTCTTTTCCCTTCTGATAGGGATGCCAGTCCCCGATATCATCTCCAAAGGGGTAAAGCAGAATTTCACAGGGATCCGGCAGAAGAGGCTCCACGTTTCTCTCCCAACGATCCGTATCCTTGGAAATGGAAGCCAAATCTCTGGTACCGAAATTGATGTGTCCCCAGGAGTGGGAGGCAAATTCATAGCCGTCTTCCTTCATGGCCTTGGTAATCTTCTTAACAGTTTCCTTATCCTCTTCAATATTGGGGTTTGCCCTGTTCTTCGGGTCTAAGGCAGGAGAATTAGGATCAAAGGTCTCATCGGTTCTATAGCCAAGAACGCCGTTATAGCCGGTAAAGGCAATCACCGCCTTATGACCATGGTAGGCAAAATCCGGATGCTCCTCCACAAACTTATCCAAAATCGGCACCAGGTCATAATCCCCAATGGTAACATTTCCGTCCTTATCGGTATACTGGTTTTTAGGCTTTCCATTTTCATCCAATACCATCTTGTCCGCAAAGCCGTGACCTTCCATGTAAACGTAATAATTCACATCGTCCTGGGACATGACAAAGGGCTTCTTGCCCTCCGGAAGCATAATCTGCTTCTTCACCATTTTCTTCGTTCCGTCCGGCTGTTCCTGCATTTCCGCCAAATCATGCATATGCACCATCACGTAACCTCGATCGTACATTTCCTTGATGATTTCCTCAAACTCCGGAATGGTGGTCATTACGGAATTGAACTGCTTTCCCTGATGGGTGTCCGTCAGGGCTCTGGTCGGGTCCACAATCAGGATATGGAAGAAAATGTGGGTGATATCATCCATATTGGCAGGAACCAGCTTGCCCTTCTCCTCTTCATACTGAGAAATCTTTGCGGAAATCTCCGTATCGGAAGACAGGTTCAAAGCATTTAAGGTGGCGATGGCACTGTCATAGTCATACTGCTTCGCCTGAAGCTCCGCCGTCTTTAAGGCCTCATCCTTTTCCGAAAGAGCCGGCGTTTCACTTGCCTCTACTACATCGCCCTTCTCTTCCGTTTCCCCTTCCCCAAGCTTTACCACCGGGCGATTCTTGGCAATCGTGCTTTCAGAGACCTTTTTTCCGAAGGAAATGCCTCCCTGCTGTTGCACATAGGGCAGGGCATAACGTACCCCGATAAAAGCCAGGAACAACAAAAGAAGCAGAAGAAAAAAGAGCAGGATATGCAGGCGCTTCTCCTTCTTTCTTTTCTCCCTCCGCTTCTCCATCCGAATGCGGTGTTCCATCATTTTCTGCTGGTAATACTCGTCATCAAATTCTTCTCTGTTCATCCGACACCTCTCTCTGTCTCCCTCTTATTGTACAAAATATTGCCTTGAACGCAAGGGGGAAATGGCGAGGACTTCAGGAAGTACAGAAGGAAGAAAGACCGAGTTTATAATTCTAAGATTCCGGCTTTCCTTGCAAAATCAGTCCATAATGCTCCAACGCAAAAGTCTGCTGTCTGGAAAACCAAGTATCAAAAAATGGATTCTCCTTCTCGAAATTATGATATCTTTCCAAAATTATTTTATTTAGCTGTCGAAAGATTTCTTCCATATTCAGAGTAAAACTAGCCTCTCCACTATGTTCTTTATAAAGCTCATAGAAGAGAATCCTCAATAAATTACTAAACATTTTCATATGTCCTGATGCTTCTATTAGCTTGTAAATCCCAGCCTGATATCCTTCAATTACTCTTGCATCTAACGTTTCTGCGTAATATTGGTGAATAGCATCAATAACTGCCTGATTATTATGCCCTTCTTCCGGACTGATTCCGACAAAATAATCTCCTAAGCCAGTTAAAATAATTACATAAGCTATTTCTATTCCGGAGCAATATTTTTTATGAATTAATTTCACACCAAATTTTGCTTCGCGTACCAGTTCATCGTATCTTGTTTCACTCATAGAATTCACCTTGTAATTAATACTTCTTTTTCTGAATAATCTGCAAATCTGACAGAAAGTAGAAGCACATAGTGTCCTAGCTCGATTGCTCCAGCTTTCCTTGCAAAACTAAGCCATAATGTTCCAATGCAAAGGTCTGCTGCCGGGAAAACCAATCTTCAAACCTTGGGCTTTCTTTCTTATAAGTATCGTATCGTTCTGCAATCATACTGTTCGTTTTTCGGAAAATTTCTTCAATATCAACAGTAAAGCTGGCCTCCCCATTACGCTCCTTCTTCAGTTCATAAAATAGCAGACCAAGTAAATCACCCAATGTTCTAACATTTCCTGCAACGCGAATTAGCGTGAATATCCCCATCTGATAGCCATCAATCACTCTTTGGTCTCCCGTTTCAGCATAATACTGATGAATAGCGTCTACAACAGCCTGTTCATTGTGATCCTCATCAGGATTGACTGCTACACGATAATCTCCAAGTCCACTTAATATCACTACATACGCGATTTCTTTACCTGCACAATATTCTTTATGAATTTGTTTCACGAAGAATACTGCTTCTTCCACTAAATCATCATATGCTCCCATAAAAATTCACCCAATACCATTTACAACGCTTTTTCTGCGTAATCTTTTTAAGTCCTTAGAAGACAAAAACACATAATGTCCTAGCTCGATTGCTCCGGCTTTCCTTGCAAAACTAAGCCATAATCTTCCAATGCAGATTGTTGATATCTGGAAAACCATGGTTCAAAAGATGGATCTTCCTTTTCGAAATTATGATATCTTTCCAAAATCATACTATTTAGCTGTCGAAAGATTTCTTCCATATTCAGAGTAAAACTAGCCTCTCCACTATGTTCTTTATAAAGCTCATAGAAGAGAATCCTCAATAAATTACTAAACATTTTCATATGTCCTGATGCTTCTATTAGCTTGTAAATCCCAGCCTGATATCCTTCAATTACTCTTGCATCTAACGTTTCTGCGTAATATTGGTGAATAGCATCAATAACTGCCTGATTATTATGCCCTTCTTCCGGACTGATTCCGACAAAATAATCTCCTAGGCCGGTTAAAATAATTACATAAACTATTTCTTTTCCGGAGCAATATGCTTTATGAATTTGTTTCACGGCAAATTTTGCGTGCCGTACCAGTCTATCGTATCTTGTTTCACTCATGGATAATCACCTCAATTTAATTATTTTATATCGAATCCCTTCTTTTATGCCAGATAGTTCATTTGCTCCTGTTATTTTTGCATTACTAATTATATCCGGTAATGGTTTTTGTGTCACCTCAATTTCACCACTCAACAACCTTCCGCCTGAAACAAACTGATCCATATATGCACTTGGACT
>CAUUUY010000001.1:0-22394 GCA_963548305.1 uncultured Oribacterium sp. | reverse complement strand
CGCTTTGCTTGCTTTCAGTAAGTACTGACGGGCTCAGATTGCCCCTATTATAGACACCTACTGCATTATTCGCTTCACTTATTGATTTTTACAGGTCTTCACTTCGCCGGATTTCGCAAGTATCGAGCTCAGACTCCCCCATATTCAGACCTTTATTGCCGAAAATATCAACGATTATCACCCGCGACGTCCAAATCTTATTTTCCTAAAGCCTCTAACCATTCTTTTTCTTTAAATCCCACCAAAACCTTCTCTCCATAAAGGAATATAGGTCTCTTTACCAGCATGCCGTCTGTTGCCAGTAATGCCTCCTGCTCTTCCTCGGACATATTAGGGAGCTTGTCCTTTAATTCCATGGACTTATACAGCTGTCCGCTGGTGTTAAAGAAACGCTTTAAGGGAAGGCCGGAACGCTCCTTCATCTCATGGATTTCCTTGGCGCTTGGGTTTTGCTCCTTAATCGGGCGCTTTTCAAAAGAGACATTGTGAGCCTTTAAAAAATCCTCCGCCTTTTTGCAGGTACTGCAACGGTCATAGCAAATAAATGTATTCATGGTTTTTCCTTTCTTTTTTAGGCTTCTACTAAGCCTGTTCTTTCTTTTATTAAGGTATCTATATCTTCAAATGCATTCTCCAAACGCTCCACATGGTAGATTTCATATAAATCATAAATCAGCTTGGTTAAGTCCACTTCATCCCATAACTTTAAAATATCACTTGCTTTTTGCTTCTTGAAATCCGCATATCTTTCCAAAAGATAAATAAAAAACTCCCCTTCTTCACTCATTTTCTTCACCTCTTATATATTGCGAGTTACGAGGATTCCCGGTAATCATTTCACTCTCCCACATTTCAAATACAATTTGCGGACTAAAGGTATATACCTCTGTCAATGGATCCAGTAGCATCTGGTAGGTTTCCGAGAACAAAAAGGAACGAATGGCTTTCATATCCTCCATTCCGTACTTCATTGTTATCAAAGAAACCACCTGACGATCAAAAAAATCCCTTTGTCTTGCACTGATTTCCGTCACAACTGCTCACTCCCTTCAAAACATAGAAATTGAATGGCTTTCTATCCTATGCCTTTATTTATAGCAAAAAGGAAGGAGAATGAACATCCCCTTCCTTCACTTTATAAAGCTGCTTATATTCTCTTTACAAAAACTTCCGATCCGTATTCTTTATTTCCGGAAAATCTATTTACTCCTGTTCCTTTAACAGCTTGCCCAAATACTCTGCCAAATGCTCATGAGCATAAATATTGGCATTCTTCTCCGCGGTGGGGTTATAGTTGGTGTTGGTATTTACGTCATAGACATAAATCTCTCCGCTTGCCGACTGCACCCACTCAATCGCCGCAACATCAATGCCGCTGTGCTGTAAAAATTTTGTGTAGGCCTGCTCTCTTTCCTTCTCCAAGGGCTCTGTGATTTGGAATTTTTCGGAGCTTTCCAGCTCTTCTTTCTTCTTTCCAATCTGGCAACCGTCTGCCGGGCAGAGCTGGAAGCCGTCGGAGGAGTCAATGGATACGGTATATAAAAACTTCTGTCCGATAAACTCGGAACGACGGATTCTACCGTCTGCCGGCTTAATATACTCCTGCAAGAGGGTGATGCCGTCTACGGAAGGTTCAAAGGCCGGACTGTTGACATAGGCCTCCAGCTCTCCTTCATTTTGGAAAAGCTGTACCCCCAAGCCCTTTCCTGCACGGTTATGTTTGGTAATCAGGGGGTAAATGTTTAGCTGTCTTGCGCCTTCCAGAATCTGATCCTGTCCTAAAACCGCCACGGTTCTGGGGTGGGGAATGTTATTTTCCTCTAAGGCAAGGTACTGCTTTACCTTACTGATTTCCAGATTGATGGCTCCTAAACCGTTTACCACCTTACGACCGTGTCTTTTGAGCCAGGAAAGCACCTGCTCGGTGTATTCCGGCGCATAGCGGTGTCCTCTGGTATGGGAGGAGGCAGACATACGGTTATAGAACACTCCCTCAGGGGGCGCCTCCTGCAAATTCAGGATTCCCTTGGATAAATCCCATAGCTCATAGGGAATCTTCTTTTCTTCCAGCCACTTTACCAAATGCTGGGTCCATTCCAGATTTTCATGGATTACATATACCTTTTTCTCTGCCATATTCTTTCCTTTCCTAACTTTTCTATTCACAAATAATTTTCATTAGAGGATTCATGCATAGTCGGACAAGTATTCCTTCTATAGGATTCCTTAGCCTGCATTGGCAACAAGTTCCTTGCCTGTCGCATTTTCCACCTTTGCTGTCTTTTCTACTTTTTCCGCATTCGCTTTTTTACTATCCAATACAGCCACTGCTAAAGCCTGCCCTACCACATTCAGAGCGGTTCTTCCTGCATTTGCAAAGAAGTCTACGGACAATATCAAGGCTACACCTTCCACAGGAAGTCCCAACTGGGGAGCTGCCGCCAATAAAACTACAATAGCTCCGGAAGGGATGGTTGCCGCGGTCTTTCCGATTAAACTTAAAAGAAGAACCGTAAACAGTAAGGCCTGGGTCGTGAAAGTAATGCCGTAAGCATTTGCCAAAAAGACAGTCGCCAAGGCAAAATACACTGCCGCTCCCTCAAGATTAAAGGAGTAGCCGAGAGGTACCACGAAATCCGTTACCGCCTCGTCATAGCCTTCCTTCTTTAAACGCTTCAAAAGTGGGGGTAAAACCACGCTGGATCCGCCGGACACAAAGGCCAGAGTCACCAAATCTCCGATACTCTTGATAAGCTTTACATAGTTTACCTTATATAGAATAGCAATAACGGGGAAGATTACAAGTGCCAAAACGCCGTAGCCAAGGTACATACCCAGGACAAACTGTCCAAGTCCCACCAGCTTGTCCACTCCGGTTGTTGCCACGTCCTTGGCAATAAAGCCGAATACGCCTACCGGAGAAAGTAAAATCACCGCATCTAAAATCTTGTAAATGGCGGCAATCCAAATCTTTGTGCCGGAAAGGAAGGCGTCCTTCTTCTCCTGCTCCAGCTGTCCTACGCCATAGCCTAAGAAAATGGCGAAAATCAGAATCGGAAGTAATGCGCCGTCTGTAAGTGCCTTGAAAAGATTGGAAGGAATGAAGTTTAAGAAAAACTCATCAATCTTCACGCCGGTGGCGATTCCCTCCAAACTGGCACCTTCCTGGCCGATATTTACCCCCTGTCCAAAGCCTAAGTAATAGGAAGCAAAGACAAAGAGGGCGGTAATTCCTGTAGTCACTGCGAAGAAATACAGGAAGGTCTTTCCCAGGAGCTTCTGAAAATGATTCTTGCCCAGTACCTCTGCCACAGCCACCACCACAAGGGGAAGCACCAGAGGAATAATCAGCATACTGATAAGCCGGATAAAGGCCTGTCCCAGAAACTGGTAAAAGCTTGCAAATTGGGGAAGGAAATATCCTACCGCCCCTCCTAAAAACAATGCTATCAATAATTGTAAGCCCAAGGCTATTTTTTTCTTCTTTACGTTACCCATAGTTCTCTTCTCCTTCTTCTCCCATACATTCCGCTTACTACTTTCGGATTTGCTACTTTTGAACTTGCTTCTTTTGCATTTGCCGGCTTCACACTTGCCGGTGATTCTCTTTCCGGCTTTTTACCGGCCAAGTTTTTCCTTACTGCTTCTTTCTTTTTTATATGTATTGTGTTCTGCCCTTAGTTGTATTCCTATAAACCCACTAATTAACTAGGACTTCTGTACTATAGCATAAGGAGCCTTCCTATGCTAATTCTTATTTCAAATGTTTAGTTATAAATTTCATCTATATCAGGCTTTTCAATTTTTTACAATTTCTGCAAAAATTTTGTATCCAATATGCCATTTTCGTTAATTTTTGCTATAATCTAGGTAGTTATGCCAAACACATTATTCTTTGGAGCAAGGAAGCAGGAAGCTCCCTTCTCCCTCTATAGAAAGGAGAAACAACATGGATCAAGGCAAGTTAGAGCGGATTTTAAAGAAGATGGAGGAGCGGAATCTTTCTCAGATGATTATTACCGACCCACCCGCCATTTTCTATTTAACCGGAAAGTGGATTCATCCCGGCGAAAGAATGTTGGCATTGTATATCAACACAAAGGGTGACAAGCATCTGTTCGTAAACCGTATGCTTCCTCAGGAGAGAGACCTTGGCGTTGAGATTACCTATTTTGATGATACGGAAGATGGTGTAGAGATTCTTTCCCGGGTAATTGATAAGGATAAGCCCATGGGTATCGACAAGACCTGGCCGGCACGTTTCCTTCTTCGTTTGCAGGAGTTAAAGGCAGGCTCCTCCTTCGTCAACGGTTCCGTAATCGTAGACAAGGTTCGTCAGATTAAGGACAAGCACGAGCAGGAGCTGATGATTCAGTCCTCCCTGGTAAATGATAAGGTTATGGAGGAATTGATTCCTTACGTAGTCAAGGGATTAACCGAGAAGGAGTTAAATGCCGTAACCAGAGACCTGTACAAGAAGCACGGCTGTTCCGGCGTTTCCTTTGATCCCATTACCGCTTACGGACACGGTGCCGCAGATCCTCACCACGTTACCGACGACACCAAGGGAAAGAAGGGAGATTGCGTTATCCTGGATATCGGCGGTGTCTTAAATGACTATATCTCCGACATGACCAGAACCGTCTTCATTGGAGAAGTCAGTGAAAGACATAAGGAAATCTACCAGATTGTCCGTGATGCGAACCTTCGGGGCATAGCTATGGCAAAGCCCGGCAACAGAATGTGCGATGTGGATTTGGCTTGCCGAAACTATATCGAGGAGAAGGGCTATGGTAAGTACTTCACCCATAGAACAGGACATTCCGCAGGTATCGAGGATCATGAGGTGGGAGACGTTTCCTCCGTTAATGAAGAGATTATCGAGGTTGGACAGTGCTTCTCTGTTGAGCCCGGTATCTATATTCCCGAGGAAAATATCGGTGTGCGTGTAGAAGATCTGGTAATCATCACCGAGGACGGATGCCATGTATTGAACCACTACACCAAGGATCTTCTGATTGTAAAGGAAGACGGAAGCATCGTTAAGGGAGAATAATATAGTTTTCCCTTTATCGAATTCGTAGACTTTTCCGGAGAACTGTCGTAGCTTTTCCTTTATCGAATTCTAGACTTTCTCCTTAGAAGATTGAAAAATCCCCCAAAGGACTATCGTTCTCCCTTGGGGGATTTTTAGTATTAAGCGACTTCCGCTTCATAGTATTTCCCGTTAAATAATTAACATCTCTTGGAAAGTATGGTATGATAAAAGAAATATAATTTAAGAAAACCAGCGGTTCAGCCGGTGGAAACGGAGGACATTATGGCAAAGATTCAAGAAGGACGCATGCCTTATTTAGGCTATGAAACGTATTATCGTATTGTTGGAGAGAATAAGGGCAATAAAAAGCCTCTTCTTCTGCTCCATGGTGGACCCGGTTCCACCCACAACTATTTCGAGGTTTTGGATGACCTTGCAGAAAAGGATGGACGTCAGCTGATTATGTATGACCAGCTGGGCTGCGGAAATTCCTACCTGGACGGACATCCGGAGCTTTGGACCAAGGAGACCTGGTTAAACGAATTAATCGCCCTGAGAAAGCATTTGGGATTGGATGAAGTACATATCTTAGGACAGTCCTGGGGTGGAATGTTAGCTATCATCTACGAATGCGAATGTAAGCCGGAGGGAGTTGCCAGCTATATTCTTTCCAGTACCCTTCCCTACAATGCCATCTGGGAAAGTGAGCAGAAAAGAAGAGTGGGCTATCTTCCCAAGGAGATGCAGGAAGCCATTGCCAAGGCGGAGAAGACCGGAAACTACAGCGATCCGGACTATGATGTAGCCATTACAGAATTTATGACACGTCACTGTGCAGGTCCCTTCGGTCCCGATGCAGCAGAATGCTTAACTAGAAAGAAGAAGGCAGGAACCGAAGCCTATGTGGCAGGATGGGGTCCAAATGAATTTACTCCCACAGGTTCTCTTCGGGACTATAATTACATGGATCAGCTGAAGGATTTTTCCAAGCCAACTCTAATCTGTAACGGTGGAGAAGACCTTTGCTCTCCTTATATCGCAAAATTAATGTTTGATGCTATTCCCAATGCCAAGTGGGAGCTTTTCCGTTATTCTCGGCACATGTGCTTTGTCGATGAAGAGGAGCTTTACAAGAAGGTTTTGATGGAGTGGTTGAATCAAAACGACTAAGACTTTAAAGAAGATAGGACTGTAAAAAATCAAAAAGATTTTCTACGCAATATAGGTCTGAAACGGGGCACGCTCTCGCTAGCTTCGCCTCGTAGGGGATACTAAGCGAAAAACTGCGTTTCTCTTGTTTTTCGCAAGTACCCACGGGCTCAGACTACCCCGCATGCAAACCTATATTGCCGAAAATTCTTTCTCATCTTGATTTTCTACAGTCCCTTCTTTTTTACAGACCTTTTTATAAGGAAATGGGAGGGCTTAAAGCCCTCCCATTCTTAAATATTTTTTTCTTATATCTTCTTATGCCGTTTCTTCTACCTGATCATTGGTAATCAAGCTGTTCAGCTTTCTATCCATAATCCAAAGAACTGCTGCAAGAACAATCAAGAGAATTGCGATACCGAAGCTTGCCGCCGCAAATGGCATCTTGGAAATAATGTTATACAAGGTTCCGTAGGAAAGTCCTGCGATAAAGATGGCAAAGGTCCATACCGCCATCATTGCGGAGAGGAGCTTTCCGGGAGCAAACTTGGAAATAAAGGAATTTCCTAATGGAGAGAAGGTCATCTCACCAAGAGACAGGCAGAATCCGAATACTACAACCCAAAGTAAGCTTGCAGGTCTTCCGGCTCTGGTAATCTCTGCAAATGCGGAAACCACGAAAGCAAGTCCTAAAATTCCCATACCTAAAGCAGTATGCTTAAAGATACTGAGTCCACCGCCGGGACGCTTTGCATCTCTAGCCCAAAGGAGTCCTAAAACAGGTCCTAACAGAATACAAAGAAGTCCATTCTCAGAGTCAAAGAAGGATGTCGGAATCGTGAATCCGAAAAGCTTCCAGTTCATGTTAATGAATTCCTTAGCATCGTTCATTGCTCCCCAGTGATCATAAACAGGTAGATATGCTAAATACCAGAAAATCCAGAAGATGGAGGAGAAGAGGGAAACGGCGATAATAGCCAGAACTCTTTGCTTCTCAATCTTTGTGAGAGGTCTGCTTGGCTCAGCTGTCTTAATGGTCTCTTTGGATGCTGCTGCTTCTGCACTATCCTTAAAGGGCTTTGCTCCTGCTTCTCCCAAGGGTCCCCAACCTAAGAAGAACATAACAGCATTTACCAACATAACGATGGAGCAAACCAGGAAACAGATTCTATAACCTCTTGCTCCTGCAATCAGTCCCACGCTGGTGGTTCCGATGAAGGAACCTAAGTTTACCATGGAATACTGGGTAGAGAAGGCCATATCCAAATCCTTAGGATCGGAGAATAACTTTCCGGTGATGGAGTTGGTCTGGGGCTTAAAGAGTCCGGTTCCGATAGAAGCTAACGCAATCATGATAGCCACATCAGTCAAATTGGAAGATCTAAAGCCGAAGAAGTATCCTATACTGATCAAAGCCATACCGATAGGAACCAGATACTTGGCACCCACAAAATGGTCGGATATATAGGAACCGAATAAAGGCGCTAAATAGGTAAATGCTACGAAGAAAGATTGGTAAGTAGCACCATTTTCCTTCGCTACTCCTAAACCGCCGTTGGCCGCGGTGGCGATTAAAAACTGTACGATGAGCCACTTTACAGAGTAAAAGCTAAAGCGCTCCAGGGTGAAGGCAAAGTTACAAATCCAGAACCCTAGCCCTCCCTTTCTTTTTACTGTGCTGTCCATAAACACTCCTCTCCTTAAGGTTTAACCCTTATCCCTGCCTCTTCTCCTTATGCCACTCTTTCTTCGGGGAAAGAAAGAATTTTTAGGGGAAAATGTAGGCAAGCAAAAATAAATTCTTAATGGGAATTATAGCACTTGTACGCTTTTTCTTCAATATTCTGTAAATATTTATACATTTTGTCTTTAAATGAAATTAGTCTTCCTTCAACTGGAACCTTTCCATAAGCTCATTTAAGGTATGGGCCTGTCCTGTAAGCTCTTCGGAAGCTGCGGCACTTTCTTCCGCTGTTGCGGAGTTATTCTGTACCACGGAAGAAATCTGGTCGATTCCCACACTTACCTGCTTTACGCCCTTGGCCTGTTCATCCGATGCCAGGGAAATGTTTGTAATCATACTGTTGATTTTCTTACTCTGTTCAGAAACAACCACCAGAGACTGGGCAGTTTCCTCGGAAAGCTTTGCACCCTTACCGATGGCATCAATCGCCTCTTCGATTAAGCTACTGGTATTCTGGGCTGCCTTGGCAGACTTTTGAGCCAGGTTTCCTACCTCATCCGCCACAACGGCAAAGCCCTTTCCTGCCGCTCCGGCACGGGCTGCTTCGATAGCCGCATTTAAGGAGAGGATATTGGTTTGGAAAGCGATATCGTCAATGGTCTTGATAATCTTATTGATTTCCTGGGATTTCTCTGTAATATCCTGCATGGCTCTGGACATCTCATCCATCTTATTGGTGCTGACATTTACAGCCTGCTCCGCATCATTACTTAACTTTGCCGCTTCCTCGGTAATCTTTACCGTACTGTCAATCTTGTGGGAAATATCATCCATGGTAGCGGAGAGTTCTTCGATGGAAGAAGCCTGTTCCGTAGACCCTTCAGAAAGAGACTGGGCGGCATTACTTACCTGATCCGCTCCTTCCTGTACCTGCTCTGCGGAATTTCTTATTTCCTTCATAGTATTGGACAGGTCTCCCCGAATATCCCTAAGAGACTGTAGGAGGGGCGCATAGGCACCGGCATAATACTCCTGATCTTCCATATCCACTCGGAAATTTCCCTTGGACAGCTCGCTGAGCTTATTTTGCAAGTCGGAAATAATAGTCCGGATTCTCTGCATGATTTCTCTCATGCTCTCTGCCAGTTCTCCAATTTCGTCTTTCTTATTGTACTGAATATCTACATCGAAATTTCCCTTGGCCACTTCCACGCCGGAAGAAGAAATTTTCTTTAAAGGCGCTAAAGAGGTCCGAATCAGGAAATGGGTAAGAGCGATTAAAACCAACACTCCCAATAAATTGGTCAGCATGGCGGTCTTGACCAAAGTCATCAGCGTGGCATTGTACTCTGATTCAGAAAGGCTGACACTCACCCACCAATCTGCATCTCCTACTTCTACCGGGGCAAGAAAACGCTTTACCTGCCCCTTATCCAAGCTGTCGGTAACCACATTAAAAGATTTTCCCTCTGCCTTCATGCTTTCCAGAGTATTGTATGCCTCCTCCAGTAAAGTATCCTTCACGGGTTTTGCAATCGCATCCGCATCCATAGAATAAGCAACATTGCCATCATGATCTGTCAAATCAACCGCCAAAGATGGAAAACGTTCGTCCGATTGCTGCAGAAGTCCGAAAACATCCATTTTCATATCCACAAGAACATAGCCCTTAAATTCCTCTTTAATAACGATAGGAACCATAATGGAAAAGACCCAGTCCTTGGTATAGGCATCCTGATAAATGTTGCTAACGCTAAGCTTTTGTGTCTCTTTTAAATGCTTAAAATCCTCTTCTTCCTGATAACCTGCGGAATAGGTCTGCACAGTACGAGTCTTGGCATTTTCCTTGCTAAGATACAGGGAATAGTCATCCACGCCGGGAATGAAGGCGCCCTTATCAAAATAAACTCCTACGCCAAATACGCTGTCATCACTGTTTACCGCCGCGTAAAGAGAGTCCAACATGGCAGACTCCGCATTATAAAGATTGGCCGGAATGGCAACATTTCTTACCCGTGACTGGAAGGTAGTCGGTCCCATCACCTTGGTGGCAACGGCATTTCCATTCCCATCCACAATATTCCAGATATTGGCAGGCACAGCTCCCACCTCTTCCTGGGTTTCATAAGCCGACATAATGCCTTCACGAATGGTTTCCGCAACCACCTGATTCTGGTAAAGAATATTTTCAATATCATTGATGGCCATATGGGTTTTATCCACCATATTGCTGTCAACGGTCTTTTCCATACTGCTCTTACTAATATTAATTAGAATAGAGCCTGTCCCGATAAGCGCAATCGCTGAGCAAAGACCGATCAAAATCGACATTTTGCTGCTTAAACGCAAGCTTTGGAACAAGCCTCCCTTCCTTGGTTTCGGCTCTTTTTTCTTTTGTTCCACTCCTTTTTTCATTTCTCTTCTCCTTAAGTGCTAAAACACAGCTGTTCATCTGCTGACTCCTAAGTTTTTCGTCCCAAGCAAAGAAAAGAATAAGAAGTATAGAAAAATATTATGCATTGGTCTTAATATATAAATACGATTTATTGCTTTAATAAACTAAAGTGTTGTTCCTGCCGCCCGGAGTCGACGGTCATTGAAATTAAATGATTGGAAACGAGATATCGCACACTACGCGTGCGATACTCGTTAAGAATAAAAAAGCGGCGAAAGATCGTCCCGGTTTCTGTACCGTTTTTCTTTCACCGCTTCTTTTTTACTTTTTCACAAACGTTCTACTTTTCGCCTAAAGGCCCTTAGGAAAGAGGAATAGTCGCGACTTCATATCCTTCCGCTTCAATGCGAATTTCCTGCTCTTTATCCCCATTGTCTGTAGGAATGGAGAATAAAAGTAAGTCTGCTAATTCGTGCTTCCCTTTTGAGTCTCCGAAGCTGAACTTCTCTCCCATCTTCAACAAATCAGCACTGAAAGGTGCCATTTGTCCGTATGTTCTTCCTGCAACGGTCAGAGTCTTGATGCTCTTTAGGTAATTCTGAACAGACTTTCTGTCTCCCTGGAAGGAAAGCTCATAGTATCCCTGAGCCTCTTTCTTCTCAAGCTTATTCATTACAGGTGCAGACTTTGCCTTCTCCTGTGTATACTTAATAAGAAGATCCTCATAGCCATCTGCTCTCAATGTAAGATTATGAGCTCCTGCTTCTTTTGGATAATAATTTAAGTTCAAAGTGATACTTGTACCCTCAGATACGATAAAGAAACGTGGTTTTCCTAGTCTTACAAAATCATCAAAATACTTTTCCTCAATTTTCTGATAGTGTACATCATCAATAACTACCTCATTAAGGGCACTGAGATATTCTTTTTGACCTTCACTAAGGTTATTAAATGCGAAAAGTTTTACGTTATACTCTCCTGCCTCCGTTCTGTCGAAGTCTTTAGGGGTAGTAAGCTTCTCCGGCTTCTTAAGAGTTAGCTTTTCATCCTGAAGCTCTTCCTTTGTCGCATTAATATGAATGATTACAGGATTATAACCGTCTGCCTGAATTTCAATAGTGTTCTCTCCCTCATGGAAGGACTTTTTGTTAAAGTTAAGAGCATTTAGATATCCTCTCACCTTTTCTTTTCCTCTAAGGTCATGGCAATATGTATTTGCTTCTTTACTTAAATCCGTTTTAGCATCTCCCACTGCATATTCAGTCTGATTTACCGTAACCTTATTAATGCTAAGCAGTAACTCTTGAAGCTCATTGATCTGATTTCCTTCATCAAAAGATAAAACAAAGCAGTTTTTAGCTGCATCATAAGATAAGGTATGTGTTCCCGGCCAGTTCTTTAAATTGTTCTCAGGTTGAGTAGGGGTTACAGGAGTTTCTGGCTGTGTTCCGGGTGTTTCTGTACCGGTAGATGCTCCTGTTCCCTCTGTGGAGGGAGTAGTAGTTCCTGCGGCACTTCCTCCGGTCGCTGTTCCTGTAGAGGTTCCGCTTGTAGCGGTTCCGGCTGTAGCGGTTCCTGCTCCTCCTGTAGTAGAAGCAGTTGCTCCGCCTACAGTGGATCCGCCACCTCCACCACCTCCGAAGCTTCCGCCTCCGGGTGCTGCAATGGCTCTACTTGCTCCAAGAACCTGTCCGGGAAGAGCACGGCTTGCTCCCGCTACCTGCTGAGAAGAAGCGGCGGAAGGAAGTCCCTTGCCTGCCTCATAGACAGCATCTCCATTTTCCCCGTGAAGCCACTGTCCGCTCTGATTTACATAATAGCCATCCGGAGTTCTGCCATTTACCACCAGCACACCGTAATTGTTGTCATCGGTAGGCATCAGATAGTAGCAATAGCCGTCAATCCACTGCCATCCTGTTAATAATCTACCCTGCTGTGCGCCGGATTCCGTGCTCAGGAAATACCATTTTCCATCCAGCTGTAACCAACCGGTCTTTAACTGTCCGTTTTCCGGATTCAGATAGTACCATTCCTGGTTATATACTACCCAGCCCTTTACAGACTGTCCTTCTGCATTCCGGAATACCCATGCATTGTTTTCTACCTGCCAGCTTCCCGAAGTATTGCTCTTACCTGTCTGGGCAAATGCAGAAAAGCTCGGTGCAAGCATCATCGCCATTACTGTGGCAATGACTGTCGTCTTCAAACCGCGTCTAACCATTTCTTCTTAGTTCCTTTCAAAGTCAACTTGCTGTCCCTCTGTCTAAAATTCATTCTCTCCCTCAAATGAATATTGTGCGATTTTAATAATATATCATAAAAACTAAGCTAATTTTCTCTTAAGACTATTGTAGTTTTTAATAATGCTATTTATAAATTAAATAGTATGCTTGCTTTTCTTTAAGTTCGAGGTTTCTCAGTATCGGTTAGGGCTGAAGACGGATTGTTTCCCATATCGCCCCCGGAATTTCTCCAAAAAAGCTCACAAAAAAAGAACTGTAAAGAAATCAATGAATTTTCTAAGCAATATATTTTCGAAAATTCTCTATTTTGATTTTTACAGTCCTTTTTTGATTTTACCCTTAAACTAAGAAGCACTTTCCTCGGCGGTTTTTGTCATTTTCTTCAAATTCTTCTTTGCCTCGCAGTAGACTTCCATTTCCTCCGCCACAATCTTCGCCTGATGCACCGCTTCCACTACGGTTTTGGCACCGGTTACCACGTCTCCGGAAGCAAAGGTTCCTTCCTTCGTCGTATGCCCCTTCTCATCCGTAAGTAGTAAGCCTAAATTGTTGGTATCCAAATCTGTAGTGTTGGAAACAATATTGGCTCTGGGGTTCTGACTAATGGCTACAATTATACTGTCCGCCTTGAAGAATACTTCTTCCTCCGGCTGCCCCTCTTCCTGCTTCTTCAGGATGATGCCCTCGTCCGTAATTTCCACCGGGGAGTGATGAAGCAGAAATTCTACGCCATCCTCCTCCGCCTCGGCAATTTCCTTCTTGCTGGCGGTCATATTTTCCATGCCCTTACGGTAAATGATGGTGGCTCTTGAGCCGCTTCTTTTTGCGGTTCTGGCAGCATCCATGGCTACATTTCCCGCACCGATGATAGCAACATTTTCTCCTAAATGATATGTCTCCGGAGACTTTAAGTAGTCAATGGCAAAATGCACATTTCCAAAGCTTTCTCCCTTGATGCCCAGAGTTCTCGGATTCCATACACCGGTACCGATGAAGGCCGCGGCATAACCGTCCTCAAACAGCTTATCCAGAGAAAGCACCGGTCCAATCAGGATGTTGGGACGAATCTTTACCCCAAGATCCAGCAAATGCTTTTCCAAAAGGTCAATGATATATTTCGGAAGACGATACTCCGGAATTCCATAACGAAGTACGCCGCCGATTCTGTTTCGGGACTCGAAAATCGTTACTTTATATCCCCTTCTTTGCATCAAAAGGGCAATAGTAATACCGGCAGGACCACCACCGATTACCGCGATACGATCCTTGTCCTCTGCGCCCTTTTCAAAATGGAGTTCTTCCAGATATTTTAAAGAGATTTCCTCCTCCATCTTATAGAAGGGAATAGGAATGCCCTTCACTCCGCGAATACAATTACCCTCGCACTGCTTCTCATGCTCACAAACCAAAGCACAGATGGCGGAAAGCGGGTTATTCTCAAAAAGAATTTCTCCCGCCTTTTTCAGTTCACCCTGCTTATACAGCTCAATAACCTCCGGAATAGAGGTATTTACAGGACAATGCTTGGAGCATCGTGGATTTTTACATAACAAACAACGGTTGGCTTCTTCCATTAAAAATGCATTCTGACTCATCTTCTCTCCCTTAACCCTTACTCTAAAGCCTTAGTCTAACTCTCTTTTCAGAAGAAAAATTCTACCACAGATTATTATCGACCATTGTTTATTTCTACATTCATAGTTCTAAAATTTTTATAACTAAAAAAGGAGCTGTAAAAAATCAATTTAAATATAATTTTTCGGCAATATAGGTCTGAATGCGGGATAGTCTGAGCCCGTCGGTACTAAGTGAAGCTAGCGAGAGCGGGCCCCGTTTCAGACCTATATTGCTTAGAAAAAAATTATTGATTCTTTACAGTTCCCTAACTGTCAGTAAATGTAGACTTTCTAAGAAAAGCTACTTCTTACTTCTTGGTAATCTTGGTTCCGGTCTTACCCTGTAATGCTTCTCTTGCCTTCTCCAAAAGGGTAATCATAGCTTCATTTCCCTTCTTAGCGGAAGCGAACTGGATAGCAGCCTGTACCTTTGGAAGCATAGATCCGGGAGCGAACTCGCCCTGATCTGCGTACTTCTGAGCCTCTTCTACGGAAAGGTCTGTCAACCACTCCTGATCCGGCTTACCGTAACGGATAGCAACCTTCTCTACAGCAGTCAGGATAATCAGCATATCTGCTTCCAAACTCTCTGCCAAAAGTGCTGCAGCGAAGTCCTTATCGATAACCGCAGCGGCTCCGGCAAGGTGCTTTCCTTCAGAAACTACGGGAACTCCGCCACCGCCGCAGCAGATTACCAGTTCGCCCGCATCGGACATAGCCTTAATAGCGGAAAGCTCTACAATCTCCTTTGGCTTTGGAGAAGCAACTACACGACGGTATCCACGTCCTGCATCTTCCTTAATGTTCCAGCCTCTCTTCTGTGCCTCAGCCTCAGCCTCTTCCTTAGTCATGAAACGACCGATTGGCTTGGTAGGATTACTGAAAGCAGGGTCATCCTTATCTACACGAACCTGGGTTACTACGGTTACTACTGGAGGTACCTTTCCTCCTCTGTTCAAGAATTCCTCTCTCAAGGCATTCTGGATATCATAACCGATGTACGCCTGGCTCATGGCTACACATACGGAAAGAGGAGTCGGATCTTCATTATGCTCGGAAGCAAACTCTCCCATAGCATTGTTGATAACACCAACCTGAGGACCGTTTCCGTGAACAACTACTACTTCATTTCCGTCTTCTACAAGATCAACGATAGCCTTTGCGGTGGTCTTTACGGCTACCATCTGCTCCGGCAAATTATTTCCCAGGGCATTTCCCCCTAAGGCGATAACAATTTTCTTTCCCATAATTATTCTCCAATAAAAATTTTTACTCCTGAAACAGGAAAAATAGGCTTTTCAAATCCTTTTTAAGGGAAGAATAGCGCCCCGAATAAATCGGGACGCTATATCATTCTCCCTCTAAGCGTTTATTCTTAACGAGTATCGCATGCGTAGTGTGCGATATCTCGTTTTGCTTCAAAGGTTCTATCTGTCTGCATGAATTATGCTTCAGATTTTATCCTGTCCGCACAAATTATGCTTCGAAGATTCTATCCTGTCCGCGCTTCTGTAACTCCTCTAATACCTTTGCAGGATCCTTGAACTTCTCAAGAAGGATCATAGCTGCGATAACGTATGGCTTGTAAGAAGCCTCCTTGTAAAGTGGGTCTCTGTAACGATCGAATACAGTTGCGTCAACCTCACCTTCCTTGCAGGATACGCCGGTGATATCAGCAGGTAAGCAGTGCATGTAAAGAGCCTTTCCGTCCTTGGTCAGCTTCATCATCTCTTCTGTACAAGCCCAATCCTTGTGCTGAGCGTTCTGAGCAAGAAGCTCCTTCTCAAGAGCCTTGATGCCCTCTGTGTCGCCCTCACCGTAAAGGTTGGTTCTCTTCTCCATAGCTGCGAATGGAGCCCAAGACTTTGGATATACGATGTCAGCATCCTTGAATGCTTCCTTCATATCGTTGGTAACCTTGAAAGATCCGCCGGACTGCTTAGCATTCTTCTCAGCAACGTCTACAACGTCCTTCATTACATCATATCCTTCCGGATGAGCAAGAACTACTTCCATACCAAGTCTTGTGAAAAGACCAATTACACCCTGAGGTACGGAAAGTGGCTTTCCGTAAGAAGGAGAGTATGCCCAAGTCATAGCCAGCTTCTTACCCTTTAAGTTCTCGATTCCGCCCATCTCGTGGATTACGTGTAAAGCGTCAGCCATACACTGTGTCGGGTGGTCGATATCACACTGTAAGTTAACCAGTGTAGGTCTCTGCTCTAAAACGCCGTCCTTGTGTCCTGCCTCAACGGAATCAGCAACTTCGTGCATGTAAGCATTTCCCTTACCGATGTACATATCATCACGGATACCGATAACATCAGCCATGAAAGAAATCATGTTAGCGGTCTCACGAACGGTCTCACCGTGAGCAACCTGAGACTTTCCTTCATCCAAGTCCTGAACCTCTAATCCAAGAAGGTTACAAGCGGAAGCGAAGGAGAAACGAGTTCTTGTGGAATTATCACGGAATAAAGAAATTCCTAAGCCGGAATCAAAAACCTTAGTGGAGATGTTTCTCTCTCTTAAGTTTCTGAGAGCATCTGCTACATCCCATACTGCCTTTAACTCATCATCAGACTTTTCCCATGTAAGGAAGAAATCGTTTAAGTACATCTTGTCAGTCTTAAGTCCCTTAATTTCCTTTACTAACTCTTCAAACTGCTGCTTCTTATCCATTTTAATCTCCTTTAAAAATGTGTTTATCCGATAAAGCCCTATGGCTTAATCTTTATTCTTATTTTGTACCCTCTACTCCGGCATGACCGAAAGTATAGTACCTGATTTACACTTTAGACTCTAAAGCTTAGTCACAGTAGTACTGTGGAAGTGCTGCGTAGAATGCCGCACAGGTTACAAGGTCCTTCTTCCATGTGATCTCGTTAGGTGCGTGAGCCTGAGCCTCAGCTCCGGGTCCGAATCCGATTACAGGGATTCCGTTTCTTCCCATGATGGAAACACCGTTTGTAGAGAAGGTCCACTTGTCAAGAAGAGGTCTTGGCTCTCTCTCAGCCACTGTATCCACTTCACCGATTCTCTTCTCACCGAAAAGATCCTTGTAAGCAGCAACGGAAGCCTTACATAACTTGTGATCCTCAGGAAGCACCCATGTTGGGAAGTAGCACTCGATTGGGTATACACATCCTGTGAAGGAAGGACGATCATAGTTGTACATAGAAACTACTACATCCTCGCCGTACTTCTTTACTGCAGGAAGCTGTCTGATTTCCTCAAGGCAAGACTCCCAAGTCTCTCCGGCAGTCATTCTTCTGTCTAAAGATACAGCGCAGCTATCAGCTACTGCACAACGAGAAGGAGAAGTGAAGAAGATCTCGGAAGCGGTAACAGTTCCTCTTCCTAAGAAACGAGCCTCTTTCCACTGCTCATTGTACTTCGGATTTAACATCTTAACCAATCCGCGGATAGAAGTAGACTCTGCATCTCCGTTGTTGTTTAATGCACGAACATCGGAAAGGATGTCAGCCATCTTGTAGATCGCATTGTCTCCTCTTTCAGGAGCGGAACCGTGGCAGGAAACACCCTTCACGTCAATGCGAATCTCCATACGTCCTCTCTGTCCTCTGTATAATCCACCGTCTGTAGGCTCGGAAGATACAACGAACTCAGGACGAATCTTGTCTTCGTTGATGATGTACTGCCAGCAAAGACCGTCACAGTCCTCTTCCTGTACAGTTCCTACTACCATTACGCGGTACTTATCGTTCAGAAGTCCCATGTCCTTCATGATCTTAGCAGCATATACTGCAGAAACGGTTCCGCCGAGCTGGTCGGAAACACCTCTTCCACCGATCTTGGTGTCATCCTCGTATCCGTCATATGGATCAAATGTCCAGTTGGATCTGTTACCGATTCCTACGGTATCGATATGTCCGTCGAAGCAGATCAGAGTCTTTCCGGATCCCATGAATCCCATTACGTTACCCTGTGGGTCAACCTTAACCTCATCAAAGCCAACCTTCTCCATCTCGTTCTTGATGGTCTCAACGTGCTTTGCCTCGTCAGCGGACTCTCCGGGGTTCTTTACGATTGCTCTTAAGAAAGCGCTCATGTCAGCCTTATAGCCTTCTGCTCTCTTCTTAATCTCTTCCAAAACTTCCTTATTTAACTGTCCCATACTAATATCCTCCTTAGTTATATATAAGCCTGTTATCCAGGGTGTTGCACAATTTGTTTCTTTGAAAATGAAGTTTATCCTTACTTCTCTTTTGCTTCCCAGATGATGTTCTTCCAACGCTCAGGATCTGTATCTCCCTCAGTGTTGAAGCAAAGCACCTTACTGTTCTCGTTAAGCTGTAACTTCTCTCTTAAATCCTTGAAGTCATCCTGTAACATGATGGCAGCCAATGCACCGAAGCCTGCTGCACCGGACTCTCCGGAGAATACCTGATCATCTCCCTTTAACGGAGCGTTCAGCATTCTCATTCCTCTTGCAGCAACGATATCCTCTGCAGAGATAAATGCCTTTGCATGGTTCTTTAAGATATCCCAAGAAGTAATGTTTGGCTCTCCGCAAGCAAGGCCTGCCATAATGGTAATCATGTCTCCGTCTACAATACGGATGTTTCCGTCATTTGCCACAGCGCCCTTGTAAAGGCAATCTGCAACGGAAGCCTCAACCACAACCATGATAGGAGGATTCTCCTTGTAACGGTTAGCGAAGTATCCTACAACTGCACCTGCCAAGGAACCTACGCCGGCCTGTACGAATACGTGTGTGGGTCTTTCTCCCAGCTGGTCAGCCGCCTCATCCGCCATGGTGCCGTATCCTTCCATAATCCATGCAGGAATCTTCTCATAGCCTTCCCAAGCGGTATCCTGTACTACGATTCCGTGCTCTTCCTTCTCGGCAAGGGCTGCAGCCTGTCTTACACACTCGTCATAGTTTACATCGGAAATCCATGCCTTGGCATTCTCAGCCTTGATGTGATTCAAACGGGTCTCTGTAGAGCCCTTCGGCATGATGATTACACAGTTCTGTCTTAACTTATTAGCCGCCCAAGCTACTCCTCTTCCGTGGTTTCCGTCAGTAGCGGAGAAGAAGGTTGCTGTTCCGAACTCTTCCTTTAACTTCTCGGAGGTTAAAACATTGTAGGGAAGCTCGGAAATATCCTTTCCTGTTTCCTCGGCAATGTAACGAGCGATAGCGTAGGAGCCGCCTAATACCTTGAAGGCATTTAAGCCGAAACGATAGGACTCATCCTTTACGTAGATATTGCCCAGTCCAAGGTACTTTGCCATATGGGGAAGCTTGCAAAGAGGGGTCTCAGCGTACTGAGGGAAGCTCTCGTGGAAGGTTCTTGCCTTCTTCACTTCTTCCATAGACATAAGAGGAAGATTCTTATCCTCTGTCTTTGGCATTTCGTTAATTTTCCATTTTAAATCCTGCATGGCTATTCCTCCTTTTTTTCGCCACTATACTGTTACTTTTTGCTCTGGTCAATATAGCTGTATAAAGTAAATTTGCTGATGCCGTAGAAATTGGAAACCTTGTCTCCTGACTTGGTAATCAGGAAGGCTCCCGCATCCCGTAAGAACTGGATGGCTTGGATTTTTTCTTCCTTATTCATCAGAGCCGGCGGCTTTCCAATCCGCTTCACACTTTGATTAATCAGGTTGTCCAAAAGGTCATTCACGTTCAAAGGAATCTGTCCGTCCCCGTTACTGTCATGGCTCTCCACCGTGGTAATGGACTGCAATGCCGCATCCACATTCATCAGTGCGGTTACATCATAGTTGATGCCCAGAACCCAGCGGTATTTTCCGGTGCTGTCCTTCAAGAAAACTGTAGAGGACTTTAGGATTCTGCCGTCCTGGGTAGTAGTGCGATAGCCCAGATGGTCCACAATGATGTCTCCCTTTTCTATCGCTTCCAGGGTTTCCAGTACCACCTTTGAGGCGCCGTCTCCTATCTTTCTTCCGCTCACATGTCCGTTGATGATGAAAATGATGGTATGCTCCAAATCCTTTACGGAAAGATCATGGATACAAACCTCGCAATCCTTTCCGAACTGTCTGGCAATACCGTGAGCCGTACTCACCAGCATTTCCAAGCTGCTATCCTCTGTCATTTTCCCTCCTTTCTACCGGAATTTATGCTTTCAAAATCTATCGAAATGCACTACCTAAAAATTTTTTATGTACCCCTATCTTAGCACGGTTTTTTTACTTTGCAATGGTTTTTTCAAAAAATTTTTTAGCTTCCAAAAATTTTTTTATGTTCTCCATTGCAATTACTTTCAGGGAATGATAAAATCCTATCAAATATGTTTTTCCCTAGAATTTTCAAGGCTTTACAGCGATTTTTTTAAGGAAAACTGTATACAATTTTTCGCACTGAGCCAAGGGCTCTTAGAAAGAAAAGGAGGATTGAGCTATGTTTTTAATCGGAAATGGACGTCTTTTCACCAGAGACGAAAAGAACAGCTTTTTCGAGAATGGCGCAGTAGTTTGGACAGACAACACTATTGTAGAAGTAGGAGATTTTGAGACATTAAAGAAAAAATACGCAGACGCGGAATTTATTGATGCAAAGGGTGGTGTGATTCACCCGGCTTTTATCAATACCCATGAGCACATCTACTCTGCTTTGGCAAGAGGCTTATCCATCAAGGGTTATGCTCCTAACGGATTCTTAGAGATTCTGGACGGACTTTGGTGGACTATTGATCGGAATCTGGACAACGACTTAACCAAACTTTCCGCAGAAGCTACCTATTTAGAGTGTATCAAGAACGGAGTAACTACCATCTTCGATCACCACGCTTCCTTCGGAGAGATTTCCGGATCCCTTTTCGCCATCGAAGAGGCTGCCAGAGACTTCGGCGTGCGTTCCGTTCTTTGCTATGAGATTTCCGATCGTGACGGCAAGGAAAAGGCACATGCCGCTATTAAGGAAAATGTTGACTTCGCAAAGCATGCTCTTTCCCTGAAGGACGACTTCATTAAGGGAATGATGGGTATGCATGCAAGCTTTACCATCTCCGATGAGACCATGGAGCTTTGCCGTAAGGAGAAGCCGAAGGAGATCGGATACCACATCCACGTGGCGGAGGACATCTTAGACCTTCACCGTTGCTTAAAGGAGCACGGCAAGAGAATCGTAGACAGACTCTATGACTGGGACGTATTGGGGGAGAAGACTCTCCTTGCCCACTGCATCTATGTAAATCCTCACGAGATGGATTTGATTCGCGATACCGACACCATGGTAGTACATAACCCGGAATCCAACATGGGTAATGCCTGCGGATGTCCTCCTACCATGGAGATTGTACATAAAGGGATTCTTACAGGATTAGGTACAGACGGATACACCCATGATATGATAGAATCTTGGAAGGTGGCTAATATTCTCCATAAGCATCATTTGGTAGACCCGGGTGCCGCTTGGGCAGAGGTTCCTGAAATGCTTTTCCAGGGCAATGCTCGTATCGCTAACCGTTATTTTGAAAAGAAGCTGGGCGTATTAGAGAAGGGTGCAGCTGCAGATATCATCATCACCGACTATATCCCGCCAACACCGATGAATGCCGGCAACTTAAACGGCCACATGCTCTTCGGTATGAACGGTCGTTCCGTAGTTACTACCGTAGGAAACGGTAAGGTTCTGATGAAGAACAGAGAGCTTCAGGGAATCGACGAAGAGAGATGCCTTGCCAAGATTCGCGAGGGTGCAGCTCGTTTAGAGAAGAAAATTAACGGTTAAAACGGAATTTCACAAAAAGCAAAGTATTTCTATAGAAGAAAAGGGTAGCTGAGAACCCTTTTCTTCTGGAAACTTTGTTCGCAACATTAATGGGCCATTCTTGGTCAGGCAAGAATACCCCATCAGGGAAAAGCCCTCCTGTCTATCAGGAGAAGACGCAGGATCTTAAGCAGGAGGGCAAAATTCCCGAAAAGGAGATTTCCATGAGTGATATTATGACCCCGATTCCCTTTGACAGATTGATGAACCGTATTTTGGTAGAGCATCAACAGGGAGCTGTTTTTGGTATGCAGAAATGCTACCAGGCAAAAAACCTTCAGCCAAACACTCTTTTTGGCAGAAAATTAGAAGGACAAATTGGACCTGCTGCAGGACCTAACACCCAGCTTGCCCAGAACATCGTAGCTTCTTACTACGGCGGAGCTCGTTTCTTCGAGTTAAAGACAGTACAGAAGATGGACGGTAGAGAGCTGGCAGCTTGTGTAGCAAAGCCCTGTATCACAGCAGAGGACGAGTGTTACAACTGTGAGTGGTCCACAG